>JAGVSV010000046.1 GCA_019137115.1 Bacillota bacterium | reverse complement strand
AGGTCGCATACCGACCCTCTATTCGTCCTATGGCCGTTGGTGGGGAACGGATCCCGACACCAAGCGTCAGGAGGAGATTGGCGTGGTTGCCGTCACGGACCGCGACATCCTGCTAGGCGAATGCAAGTGGCGCAATGAACTGGCGGGGGTTCCGGTGCTGGAGCAGCTGCAGGCGCAGGGCTTGTTGATTCAACGCAACCGCGCTGCGCATTACGCGGGGTTTTCCAAGTCCGGTTTCACCAGGTCGCTCCTTTCCCACGCTCAACAAGGGGATGTGATGCTGGTCAGCGCCCAGGAGATGCTGTAGTTAATGAAAAGTTGATGAAAAACCCCTTCTTTATCGTAGCATAATTCGACGAAACACGATGCGATAAACCCCACCCGTACGACGCTTCTGCCCTGGCAGTGAACAGGAAAATGGGCGTCCCTATGCCCCGACAGGTTTCCGGCCAGCCCATAGATCACTGAGTGGATGGCCCGTCAAGCCGCCAGCCATCAACCACAAACACTGCTCCCGACAAACAACTTCAAATGTGGTGCCTATTTCGCGCCAATCCGCCAAAACTTGTTGGGCTTCCCCGCGCCATTGTGATATAATGGACATGTTCGGGAGCGTTCGCACAAAGAAGAAGGAGGAACCGCATATGAAGAGATTTTGGGCAACCACCATGGCGTTGATCATGACGCTGGTGCTGCTGATGGGCAGCACGGCGTACGCGTACACGCCGGGTGAGTACACAGCGACCGCCGAGGGCAACAACGGGCCCATCGAGGTCAAGGTCACCTTTGACGCCGAAGCGATCACCGCCATCGAGGTGGTCAAGCATTCCGAGACGGCGGGCATCTATGAAACCGCGCTTGAAACCCTGCCCCAGCTGATCGTGGAAGGGCAGACCCTCAACGTGGACACCATCGCCGGCGCCACGGCCAGCAGCCAGGCGCTGCTTGCGGCCGTGGAGGATGCGGTCAGGCAGGCGGGCGGCGACCCCAACGCCCTGATGGGCGACACCGAAGCCGCCCCGAAGGCCGAGGATGAAGTGGTCACGGCCGATGTGGTGGTCGTGGGCGGCGGCGCGGCGGGCATCGCAGCGGCGCTGGAAGCGGCCGACGCGGGCGCCAAGGTGGTGCTGCTGGAGAAGCTTGCGCACCTGGGCGGCAACACGCTGATCTCCGGCGGGCTGATCTATGCCACCGGCACCACCTTCCAGCAGGAAGCGGCAGTGGAGGACAGCGTGGACGCGCTGGTGGAATACTGGTACAACCGCTCCGGCGCGTCGGCGGACAAGGCTTTCTTGACGCTGGTGGCCGAAAAATCCGCCGGCACCATTGACTGGCTGATCGAAAACGGCGTGGCGCTGTCCAACCTGGCCACCTCGGGCATCAGCGAGGTGCCGCGCATGGTGGGCACCGGCGTGGGCGGCGGCGGATTTATCCTGCCGTTGACCGAGAAACTGGCCGAGCGCGGCGTGGACGTGCGCCTGTCAACCCCCGCCACCGAACTGCTGATGGACAATGGCAAGGTGGCTGGCGTGGTCGCTGTTGCGCAGGACGGGCACATCGTGACCGTGGAAAGCCCGCGCGTGGTGATCGCCACCGGCGGCTTTGACGCCAGCGAGCAGATGAAGCGCATGTACGCGCCGTCTGCCTCCGGTGAGGTGTGCTTCTCCAGCCCCGGCAACAAGGGCGACGGCATCCGCATGGCGATGGACGCGGGTGCGGACACCGTGTTCAAGGGCGGCACCATCGGCCTGCGCGCCACGCGCCCCACGTCCTTTGGCGATCCCGCCAACGGCCTGGTCTGGTCGCCGGTGCTGCTAGTCAACGCCAGGGGCGAGCGCATCCTGAACGAATCGATTGACTACCCGATCTACCACAGCAAGCTGGTGGAGGACGGCTCCAGCCACTTCTACCTGATCTTTGACGACAGCCAGATGAAGGCCGACCAGGTCACCGACCTGATCGCCGAAGGCTTTGCCTTCACCGCGGACACGCTGGAAGCCCTGGCACACAAAACCTTCATGGACGAGGGCACGTTCCTTTCCACCGTGCGCCGCTACAACGCGCTCAAGGGCACCACGGACGCCGACTTTGGCAAGGCCCCCGCGCTGATGACCGGCGTGGGCGAGGGCCCCTACGTGGCGCTGCGCGTGATCCCCGTCACCATCGGCACGATGGGCGGCATCAAGGTGGACATGGACATGCGCGTGCTGGACGCCCAGGGCGCGCCGATTGACAACCTGTTTGCCGCCGGCGCCTGCGCCAACGGCGACTTCTTCGGCACCGAATACCCGGCCAGCGGCACGTCCATCCAGATGTGCTTCACCACCGGCCGCATCGCGGGCGCCAACGCCGCCGCGAAGTAGCCGAACGACTTTTCCGAAACGCTCTCCCTGCCACACGGCGAGGGGGGCGTTTTGCTGTGCGCGTGCCGGGTGGGGGCACAAAGAGCAGGGTGTAATATCAAACTAAATCGTTGACGTATCGATGATCCATTTGAGCTTCGTAATAGATGCGACCCGCTGGGTATCCTCTGCTAGGTCTTTCACTGTTTGGCACAACCTGTCGATGACTGCTTCAAGGCTTCGGAAGATCTCGTTTCAGAAGCCTTTTTCCCGCACTTCATCCCATATCATCTCAATGGGGTTCAGTTCAGGTGTGTAGGGCAGCAATGGGCACAACTCAATGTTCTTGGGTATTACCATGGCAGACGAGCGGTGCCAGGCTGCATTGTCCAAGAGCAAAAGAATGTGGTCATCCGGATACGCCTTGGAGAGTTCTGATGGAAAGGTAGTGCCGCATATTTTGTGTAAACCTTCTTGAGGTGGCTTCGTTGTTGCGGGGCAAGGCTTGTCCTTGCCCCCTTGGCTGCAACCTAACACGGGGGACGTCGGCGGTCAAGGGCAAAAGCGCAGCGTCCCTTGACGGCCGGCGGCGTCCGTGTTCGTCGTCCTCACAGCGGCATCCGTACTCTATCGCCGTACACCACCATGAGCTGTGCCAGGATGCTCCCCCAGGCCTTTATCGGCATGGTCCATTTCTCAGTCACTTGCATGATGACCAGGTACAACTGCTTGAGCAGCGCGTCATCGCTGACAAACGCAGCCTTTGTTTTCGTCACTTTCCTCAGCTGCCGGTTAAAGTTCTCAATCGCGTTGGTCGTGTAGATGATCCGCCGGATCTC
>JAGVSV010000247.1 GCA_019137115.1 Bacillota bacterium | reverse complement strand
GCCCATGCTGATACATTAACAGAACCAGTTCATTGGGATGATGAACCTTTTGAAGTAATTGTGTCCAATCCCCCCTATTCCATTGAGTGGGCTGGAGATGGAGATCCTCTTTTAATAAACGACCCTAGGTTTTCACCTGCTGGAGTATTAGCACCTAAATCAAGGGCAGGTCGAGCACCAGGTCTGCGCCTTCGTTGCGCCAGGTGATGGGGCCTGCGCCCAGCATGCGCACCTTCTGGCCGTCCTTCAGGTTGAAGCCGCGGATGGTGATCTGCCGCCGGCCTTCGCTGCACAGCACGATCAGATAGACCGCGCCGTCTTTTTTGGTGAAGCACACGCTGTGGCCGTGGTCGTCAGCCAGCTCGGGCACCTCGTTGGGGATGGTGCCATAGATGGCTTCGCCGTTGACCTTGAGCCACGCGCCCACCTCCAGCAGGGGCTTCACCTGCTCAAAGGGCACCGTGCCGTCCGCGCGCGGGCCGAAGTTGAGCAGCAGGTTGCCGTTGCGGCTGACGGTCTTGACCAGCATGTCGATCACCTCATGCCCGGTCAGGTAGTCCGCGCCGCACTCGGTGCGGTTGAAGCCGAAGCTGCGCCCGATGGCGCGCGTGGTTTCCCATTTGTAGTTTTTCACGTCCGGATAAATCGTGTACTCCGGCGTGACAAAGTCATAGTGCGTGGTGTTGTTGTGCATCATCTCGCCCAGGCCACTGGCGGCGTTCTGGGAAAAGGCGATCCATTCCGCCTCGGTCTGGGGCACTTTGATCTGGCTCCAGCGGTCGTTGATCACGCCGTCGGTGACCGTGTTGTAGTAGTACGCGAACAGCTCGTTTAAGTTGTAGCCGTAGGGGAAAGCGATGTCGTTCCACAGGATGGACGGCTTGTACTCTTTGATCAGCTCGTTGAGGTGCGCCAGCGAATAGGCCGTGTACTCCTTCGGCATGTCCTGGTGCATCAGAAAGCCCTGCATGCTGTCAATGGGGCGGTCGGTTTTGAACGTCCAGTCAAACACGCCGGAATAATAAAGCCCCATCTTCATGCCGCGAGCGGTGATGGCATTGGTCAGCTCGCCCACAAAATCCCGTTTGCTGAAATAATCGGCATGGAACGGGTTGGGCGTGTCGGTGGGCCACAGGGTGTAGCCGTCATGGTGCTTGGTGACCAGCACGCAGTATTTGGCGCCCGCGTCCTGGATCAGTTTGGCCCAGGTGTCCACATTCAGGTCGCGGTTCTGCTCCTCAAAGGACGCCTGAAAGCCCTCATAGGGCATGTCGCCATAGTGCTTTTTGTGGAACGCCTGGGTGGGCGAGCCCGGGATGCGCAGGGTGTTCAGATACCATTCGGCATAGGGGTTGTTGGCAAATGCCTTGTTGGGGTCGGCCGCCATCTGGGTCATGATGTCCTCGCTCTGCTCCGGCGACCAGGCCGGCACCGAAAACAGACCCCAGTGGATGAAAATGCCGAACTTGGCGTCCTGGTACCACTGCGGCAGGGGATGGCTGTGGACGGACTCATAGGTGGGCTGATACTGCATAGGAATCCTCCTTTGCGCTGATTTTGTTTTTGACTGTTCAAAGGCACCGTGCATGTCGGGAATGCGTTGTCAACACAGGGGATTGCGCGTTTTGTGCGGCGCAACGAAAGAAAATAAGATGCCGCTTGACAGCCGTCCGCCGGCGCTTTATATTGCGCACAGATCAAATAGACGAGCACGACAGTGTTTTTCGGTATTTCGGCGTATCCAGCCTGGCATTGCGGGCGAATTGCCCTCAAGCATACAAACACCCAGAGGAGGTTCCCACATGAGAAACTGATGGTCCCGTTGCTGGCGCTGTGCCTGGTGCTGCCCATTGCGGCAAGCGCCCAAGCCCCGGAGTTTTCCGGGGTGAACGAGTTCCCGATTGTCAAGGACAAGATCGAGCTGAAGGTGTTTGCGCGCCTGGACAGCAACATCGCAGACCCGGCCACCAACGTGTGGACCAAGCACCAGGAGAGACTGACCAACGTCCACATCGTGTGGGAGACGGTGCCCAACGCAGCGCAGAACGAAAAGGTCAACCTGCTGCTGGCATCCAGCAACCGGCCCGACATTTTCTTTGGCGTCAGCGGCGCGCTCTCGCCCACCGTGCAGATGGTGCACGGCCCCACCGGCACCTTTGTTGACCTGAAGCCGCTGATTGACGAGCATGGCTACTGGATCAAAAAGATGTTCGAGCAGGTGCCCTACATCGAGGCTGCGATCACCGCGCCGGACGGGGCGATCTATTCGCTGCCGCAGGTCAATGAGTGCTTCCACTGCTATTACGCGCAGAAAATGTGGATCAACCGCACGTGGCTGGATAAGCTGGGCCTGGAAATGCCCACCACGCCGGAGGAGTTCAAACAGGTATTGATCGCGTTCCGCGACAAAGACCCCAACGGCAACGGCATCAAGGATGAGATCCCGCTGATGGGCTCCACCAACGGCTGGAACGCCCGTGTGCACGGCTTCCTGATGTGCGCGTTTACCTATACCGACCTGGGCGATGGCCTGGCGATTGCCCCGGATGGCAAGACCGTGGAACTGGCTTACACCAAGCCGGAGTTCCGCGAGGGCCTGAAGTACCTGCCCGATTTGTACAAAGAGGGCCTGATCGCCGAAATTTCCACCGTGGTCATGGTGTCCATCTTAACCCAGGTGTTCCACCAGAACTTCGGTATCGTCAACATGATGATCATGCGCTCCGGGCGGCCGGCGGTCAACTTCATGGGCAGCAAAGACATCTTTGTGCACATGTATGTGTGGTCGGGCGTGTGGCAGCATGTGGGGTACGCCAGCATCATGTACATCGCGGTGCTCTCGGGTATCGACCCCACGCTGCACGAAGCGGCGGTGGTGGACGGCGCATCCTTGTGGAAGCGCATCATCCACATCGATCTGCCCGGTGTCATCCCCACAGCGACGATCCTGTTCATCATGAACTGCGGGTCGATCATGAACGTGGGCTTTGAAAAGGTCTTTCTGATGCAGAACAACCTGAACCTGTCGGCGAGCGAGGTGATCTCCACCTACGTGTACAAGCAGGGCTTGCAGGGCCTGCAATTCAGCTACTCGGCCGCGATTGGCTTGTTCAACTCGGCCGTCAACATGATCATTCTGGTGATCGTCAACCGCATTGCACGGCGGATGGGCGAGACCAGCCTCTGGTAAGGAG
>JAGVSV010000195.1 GCA_019137115.1 Bacillota bacterium | reverse complement strand
CACCTATTTGCCGCCCGATTCATCCGTGGATTTCATGTTCACCCGGATAAGATACAGCGGGGATTTGTGCAGAACAACCATGTACTGGTTATCTGCTTTGTCCAGGAACGTGAGTTCCAGTTTGGTGTCATCCTCGCCCGTGGAGCTTAACCTGGCGCCCTCGGGTACATAGCGCTGCGCCAGCGCCACGGCATATCTGGGCGCATCGGCAAGGGCTGCCACGCCGGAAATCAGCATGGCCGCTGCAATGAGGATTGCGAGCATCTTTTTCATGGGTGAACCTACTCATACGCATTGCTTGTGCAATGGCTGTATGCAAGGTACCCGATCTGACAGTTCAGGAAAAGCATTTGAGGCGTTTCCTTACAATACGCTCACAAATGAATGTAAAAGACGCTGCCCTGCATAGGCACGTGACAGGAATCTACCTTCTGGCCGTAAGATACTGGAATATGCTGCGGGCAATCGGGGCAGCAATCATGCCCCCGCCGCCGGCGTTTTCGACAGCAATGCAGACGGCGTACGGGTATTGGGCGTTGTCGATATACCCCACAAACCAGGCGTTTTCAGCTTCCTGTCCGTCCACCTGTGCGGAGCCGGTTTTCCCACATACGCGCAAGCCACGGATCGCAGCGCCCCGTGCGGTGCCGTTGCTTACAGCTTCGGCCATATAATCCCCGATGATGCCGGCAGTGTTGGCGGACGCAACGGTGGCATACGCCCGCGGCTGGAAGGTGGCTTTGAGCTCACCGGTCGCCGAAACTGCGCGCAGCAGCAGGCGCGGTTCCATCATCACCCCGTTGTTGGCAATGGCGGACGCCACCAGCGCCATATGCAGCGGTGTCACCGCCAGCGCGCTTTGCCCCACGCCCGTCCACGCAATCTCACGTTCGGTGCGATTCTGGGAAGGATAGCGGCTGTCCTCCACCACGACTTCACGGAATAGGAAGTGATCGTTCAGGCGGAACGCCTGGGCGGTTTTCAGCATCTGGGCATCGCCCATGGTCAGCGCCAGTTGCGCAAAGACCGTGTTGCAGCTCACCGCCAGCGCGCGGCGCAGGTTCAGATCCCCGTGCACCGCGCCACCCGCCTCAACAATGGTGGAATTCCCCACGGCTAAATGCCCATCGCAATGGTACATGGCGCTTGTCGCGTTGGGAATGCGTTCCAGCGCGGCGGCCAGCGTAATAATCTTGTAGGTGGAGCCCGGCGCGCTGGTCCATTTGGTGGCGCGGTTCCAGAAAGGCTGCAGTGGGTTTTCCTTGGTGGCGTCGTTGACGCGCATCGGATCAAAACCAGGGAAACTTTGCAGGATCAGCAGCTCGCCGGTTTTGTAGTTGATCACGACCACAGCACCGCTCTTCCCGGCGGGGAACTGCCTCGCAATATATGCGGCCAGCGTACTGTCAATCGTCAGCACCACATCGTTGCCGCGGCGTTTGTCTCCGCGCAACGCGCCCGTCACCCGGCTGATGTAGGACTCGTTGAAGGCGTACAGATGCTCTGACAGGAAAGTTTCTGCCCCATGGGCAACGTTGTTGGCTTTGTCACCCACCGCATGCACCACCGCGCTGCGCACGCGGGCATCCGCGTGGTAAATCCGGCCGCCGTTTGCGTCCGTAACCGCGAGGGGCACCTGGTTGCGGTCAAAGATGCTGCCTGCGGTGACCCCGGTTTTGACACGGTTCGCGTAGTTGTTGGCACCGGATGTAAACCAGCGGGTGCCCAGTGTGGCGATGCTGTACGAGCCGTATATGATCAGCGAAAACAGCGCCGCGATTAACACGAACGCGATCAGGCGGATGTTGCGGCGGATCGCCTTCATGCGGACACCTCCACCCCGGCCAACGCCTGATCCTCCTCCAGCCCCGAGTCGTTAGCGCTGGCCACCCCCTGCAGCAGGCCCATGATGGACAGGCTGGAAAGCAGCGACGAGCCGCCATAGCTGACAAAGGGCAGCGTTACGCCGGTCAGCGGGAACATGGTGATATTCCCCCCGATGATGATGACCGTCTGCACCACGACCATGGCCGAAGCGCCCAGCGCCAGCAGCATGTGGAACTTCGTGCGCGCGCGGCTGGCGATGCTGATGCCACGGATCAGAATCACCACGTACAACAGGATGACGAGTATGCCGAACAGCCAGCCAAATTCGTTGAGCACCACGGAAAAGATAAAGTCCGTTGTGTACGCCGGCACGTCATACGCGTTGCCCACGCCCAACCCCACGCCCCACATGCCGCCATTCACCATGGCCACCAGCGCCTGCACGATCTGGTAACCCTTGTCCTCATAATGCACCCATGGGTCAATCCAGATGCGCACGCGGTCCCGGACGTGGGCGTACATGCGGTATCCAACATATCCACCCGCAGCCGCGCCCGCCACCCCGCCGCCCACCAGCAGGAAGCTTCCCGTGGACGCAAACAGCATGATCAACACGGTGGTGTAGTACACAAGTGCGGTACCCAGGTCTGCCTGCCTCATCAGGATCAGCAGGGAGAGCCCGGCGAACATGATGGACAAAAACACCTTGCGCTCGGACAGCAGGTAGGCAATGACCACCAGCAGCGCTACCTTGCCCACCTCGCTGGGCTGGATGCTCATGCCGCCGACGAAAATCCAGGCACGCGCCCCGTTGATGGTGGGACCAAGCACCAGTGGAACCACCATCAGTCCCAGGGCCCCAATGCCGGCCAGGGGCGCCAGCACCCGCCAGCTATTGACCCTGCCCATCAACGCGATAAAAAACAGCATGGCCAGCACGCCCACGCCCAGGTTGATCGCCTGCGTCAGTCCTTTGGCCACATCCATGCGGCACAGCACCAGCACACCCAGCGCGCTTAAAAACATCACCAGGTTCAGCAGCAGCCGGTCGGCGCGGAACATCCTGGGGATGATCACCACCGCCGCGATGAATATCATAGGCACGGCGGCCGCCAGCACAAAGTTCTCGGTCACCGGGTTTTTGAGCGCAAGCAGCAAAAAGGCGCTGGCAAGAAAAACGCCCATCGCGCGCCGCATGCCGCGGCCAGGCATGGCGCGGGCTTGTTCAGCGTTCACGCCGGTTGCTCCTTCTGCGTCGGCGGGGAGGACGTTGAACTGCCTGCGGTTCTGCCTCATTGGAGCCGTCAACGTCGGAAGGCCGCAGATGCATCCATTCCGGTGGGATCGCGTACTGCCAGGTTTGCTGGCTCAC
>JAGVSV010000124.1 GCA_019137115.1 Bacillota bacterium | reverse complement strand
GTTTTGATAATTCGCCGCATTTCTTTAGCAGGTTCCAAGCAATAGATTTCAAATTGATTTATGTCTACTTTGTTGACATCTGTAGCGTCTGGGAACAAAAGCTTCAAAAATCCTGTGCAGATTCGTTTGATCGCTTCTGTGTCTCTTGTCGCAGAGTTTTGCGGCAACTGCAAAAGTTGGTCTACAACGGCTCTGTATGCAAGCTCTTCACGCAACATGTGAATGATTTCCCCAAAGTATTCTGTATTTAGCGCCCAGCCATTCGCCTTCAGGCTCTCTTTCATCTTTGGGATATTCCATCCCTTGATAAATCCATGGAAGCGGTCAAGGAGCGCAGACTCATGGAAGATCTCAGGCAAATCCATAAACATATCCTGTGTTTCATCCATCAAATCAGCATCAATATTGCCTAGGAGCATCAGTCCCGCATAACCAACACCGCGGTAATCGCCAACCCTGTATTCACCGTTTTCAAGATAACCTTTCAATGCACCCTGCATTTCCATCACATCGGTAAACTTTAGGAACCGCTGATTAAATCCACTCCAAAGTCATACCAACGATTCACACGCCTCAAAGAATGGTCGTATCATCCACTAAGGTATCATTTTATCGATATACGGCTCATTATTCTGCAAAATGGGATCCCTCCTTCTTTCGTTTTCCCCATCATGCCGCTGCGGGCAATCCGGCGCGCTGGCCCTTGTATACCAGCACGAGCCGGTCAATGGATTCCTGTACCTCGAAGGTCAGCGTCACTTCAAAGTTTTCACCGTCGATCCTCACATTGATCGTCGGATCCGCTTTGGTCTGCGTGCCGTCCGGCTGCTCCAGCAGCACGTTCAAGCCCAGTTCGGACCCTGGGTCGACGCCGATCCCCATGGGGCAGGAGATGACCACCGTCACCTTGCCCGATTCCGCCGCGGCGCTCAGTATTTTGCACTCCGTCTCATCGACCATCAGCACATCGGCTAGCGGTTCCGGTGTGGGCTGCGCCGTGGGCGCCGGGCCGGGCGCCCCCGCGGGAGTTTTCTCCGCGCTGCAGGCGCACAGGGATGCGCACAGCAGGATAGACACGGCAACCAGCAGAATTTTCGATTTCATCATAAAACACCTCACCCTTCATTTATTTGAACCCGCCGTCATGGCAGCGGCTCCATCTCCTTCGAACGCATATCCAGCCTGCTTGTGATCCGTTCCCCGCATAGCCCTTTATCCCTACCTTTTTATTGCGATCGGGAACGCCTCATCCAAGCCTTTGATTGTCCGTGCCGTCCACCCGCACGCGGTACAGCGCCTCTTTGTCGTCCCGGTTGATATAAAACACCCAGCCGCCCGCGACGTTGACATACCCCACCTTCGCGTCCACCAACAGGTCGTCCTGGCTGCCGTCCAGGCTGATCTTGTGCAGCCTGCCTTTGTCCGGGCCGCTGAAGGCAAAGATGCCGTAGCGCGTGACATTCATGTAGGACAGCATGTCGCCCATGATCCTGGCGCGCTCCGTGCCGTTCACGTTCAGCCGCACGATGCCGCTGGTGATGAATCTGGTCTCGGGCGCCACGTTGTGCGCCGCGTAGAACACATTGTCGCCCACCACGTTGATCCAATTGGCCTCGGGGTTGTCCAGCTTTTCCGGCTCGCTGTCCAGCGCATCCAGCGGCAGCCGCGCCAGATAGCGATCCTTGTCGCTTAAATGGCCAAAGTAGAGGTAGCCATTGCCGATGCTGGGATAGAACATGTCCTCCACATCCGAGACCTTCTCAAAACCGCTGCCGTCCAGGTTGCATCGGTACAGCTTGCGGCCGTCCTCGCTGTTGGTCATGTACAGCTTGTCGCCATCAACCATCAGGTCGTCGATGGGATGCTGCACAATGGGCACGCACTCGCTGCCATCCACCAAGGCGCGGTACACCCAGCCGCGCTTCCCCAAATGATACAGGTAGCCGTTGTGGTAATTAAGCGCCTTGCCCTCGTGGTTACACACCAGGCTCTCTCTCTTGCCGTCCAGGGTCATCCGATAGATCTGGGTAGCCGTGGCGTAGCAGATATAGTCTCCAGCCTCCACCGCCAGCCCGTCGTTGATCAGGTTGCCGCTGCTGTTGCCCTGGTAGGAGACCCCGGAAAAAAAGCGGACCGCATTGTCATCCATTCCCTGGGCGCGGGCCTGGATCAACTCATCCAGGCGCTGGTCATACCCTGCGTCATACCCCCGCTTTTCGCCCTCTGCCTGCCCGCATTCCACGCCCGCCTGGTATCCTGCGGCGTATCCCCGGGCAAAGCCGCCCTCATCCCCCAGGCGAAGCGCCACGGCCACCAGCAGTGTCACAGCCACGACGGAGCCAGCCGCGATCAGGATGCGCGTGAGCGTGCGCCGCCGGATGCGCAGCATCGCCTTCTTGAGCTGTGCGGCGCTCTGGTAGCGTGCCGCCGGATCTACTTTCACGCACTTTTGCACCACCGGCAACAATCGTCCATGGGGAAACCGGTGCGCCAGGTTGGTGCGGTCCGAATCTCGTGTGGCCATGAAGATCATCACCACGCCCAGGGAAAACAGGTCCGTACGGGCGTCCGTCTGCGCGCCGCCAAACTGCTCGGGCGCCATGTAAGGGCGGCTGCCAATGGCGACCGTATCGCTCTGCGCCTGCTCCCGCCAGGTGCGCGCGATGCCAAAGTCGATCAGTTTCACGTGCCCGTCCAGGTCGATCACGATGTTTTCGGGTTTGATATCCCGGTGGATGATGGGGGGCTGCCGCGCATGGATGTAGCTGAGCACATCGCACAGGTCGATGGCGATGTCCATGATCTCGGTTTCCTGCAGCGGCCCGTGGGCTTTGACGTAGGCGCCCAGCGTCTGCCCCTCCATGTACTCGCGCACCAGGTATTCCCGTCCGTCCTCCGTCAGCGCGTCCAGCGCCTTGGGAATCGCCGGGTGATCCAACCGGTCCAGGATTTGGCGTTCTATCTGCGCGCTCCCCCCCGCTCCGGACATGGTCACGCGCAAAACGGCTTTCTGCCCGTCGAACCGCCGCCGCACCAGGTACACCTCGGAAGATTCTCCCCCCGAGAGACAGCTGACAGGCTCATATTTTTCTCGAAGCTGTGTGGGCAGCAGCTCGGACAGCCGCTCGTTCAACACATTTTGATAGAACGATTTGAAGCCCTCGCCCATGGGCAAATCCCTCCCAACCATTCGGCGCGCCCTTGCCCGGACCCTGCGCTCAACGTCAGTGGACCGCGTCTTTCGCCTTCTTTACGAATTCCTTCCAGCCCTCGGCCGTTCTGAGATCCGGTGCGGGCACGGCATACGTCACCGCGCCCTGCCGCACGCTGATGACATCGCCGGGCTGGTTCGTGGCGCTGATGCCGGCATGCTCCTTGGGCTCCTGAGACCAGTCCGCAAGGCGCAGCGTCGCTGTGGTACTCTGGACTGCAATGAACCGCCCACCCCCATGGTAATCGCCGCCCCGTCCGTGGGCAAGTTCGTACACCAGGGCAAATTCCGCTTCGTCCGGGTCGCCGGTGGGAATCAGGCCCGTATCATGCAGCGCCTCCATGTCGTCCCCACTCTTCTCCGGGCAGATGCACAGCACGTGGTTTTCCCGGGGATTTGCAGGGGCATACCGGGGCAGGCCGTCCTCCGGGAAGGCCGCCTTGTAGAACAGGCGGAGATCTGCAGGGGTCCAGAAGGATCGCTGCAGTTTGCTCTCCCACTCAGCCATCAGAAGGTCGTGCATTGGCGCGCCGCTTTGGGCGTCGTCCCTTCTGGCGTACGCATCCAACAGCTCTGCGTAGTCGCAGTCCATCAGGCTTATGATCCTTCCCAGCTGGTCGTAGATCAGCTCCAGGTCGGATGCATCCAGCGCTGCCAGCGCCCCGGCAAGCGCCTCGTAGTCCGCTGCGAAATCCGGGTGCGCTGCACGGTTCAACCCCTCCAGAATGGGCTGAGCGCGCTCCCAATCGCTGTAAAACTTGGTGTTTCTGCGCACCATTGCGTCAAGCATCGTCATATAGGTGGGCAGAAGAAGGGAACGCAGCGCGGGGGAGTAGGATTCATCGGCCATCAGCACGGGTACAACCTCGCGAAAAAATTTCTGTGCGCCAAACCTTTTGTCTATCGCAGCATACACGCGGGGATACCAGGAACGCAGCTCGTCTTCCGGAAGCCCCTGAAGCACATCCAGTATCTTGAGCATCTCTCCTTCCTTGACGTCGAATCTCACGGACTCCGGAAAGTCGATGCCCTGGGTTGCCAGCCATGCCCGGACGGCTTCCAGATCTGCGGCTGCCCGCTGACCCGCAATCTCGGATTCGATCTGCCCGTAATACAAGGAACCGACCGGGAATTCGTGCTGCCGCTCCATCAGCTTCGTCCAATACGCCTCTTCCTGATCCTCCAGCCGCACCATGTTCAGGATGCCGATCCAGGCATTCTCCGCTGCCGTCAGGTCGGCCAGCATCCTGTCCACCACCACGTTCACGTCGACGCCATCCTCTACCATCGCGGCCTCAAATACGTCCATGGCAAAGCGAAGCTCCTCCCCACGGCAACCGCACCCCTCCAGGTACTCTTCCATTCCGGAAATCCGTTCGTCTTCCGCCATCGCCGGGCCGCAAAGTCCTATGAGCACCGCCAAAACCAGCCCCCAGCCAACCATCCGCCTGTACATCGCCTGATCCTCCCGCCTGGCCCTCTGTTCCCACGGAGTACACCGTATTCCTTCCTTTGTCCGTGGGATGAGCGCCCCGCCGTCGGCGGGGCGCCTTCGCTCCGGGTCACTGCTTCTTAAAATCGGACATGCTCGCACCGTAGATGGGGATGTTTCCCTCCGCGGTGGGATTTAACTCGATGGTATGGTAATACTTCTTGGACAGGATTTCGGTGTCAGCGGTGGAACTGTAGCGGGCGTTTTCGCCGAACAACTCCTCCACGCCGTACCAGGTTTCGCCTGCGGCGATCAGGAAGTAGTAGTGTCCTTTGGGCACGTACACGGTAGCCGACCCTTTGGGCCGGATGAAGAATTCCACAGCCACCTCGTCGGTCTCAGCATTGCACATCTGCAGGTAGCGTCCCAGCTCGTCGTCCTTGGGCGCCTTGACGATGACCTTGGTGCCGCTCTTGCTGCCGCTGAGGCGGCCGCTCTTGGGGAAGTCCTGGGCGGGCGCGTCGGGCAGGTCGTGCACGTCGTAGTACAGCGCGTCCAGCACACCGTCTACCTGGAAGGCCTGCATATACTGGACGTACTCGTCTCCATAGTCGCCCCCCGCAACGCGGTCGATGTCGAGCACAAACTGGTTTGCCTCGGCCTTCTTGCCCCCCGCGCTTTTCCTGGCGGCCAGCGCGTTGTCGATCATCTGGGCGTTGAACTCGTCCTCGATTTCGTTGTCGGACATCTGGTTGGCCTGGTAGATTTTGCTGAGCTTCGACATCACGCCCCTGCGCGTATCCTCCACCAACTGTTCAGGCGCGGCTCCCTTACAGCTCAACACCAGGCTGTGGGGGCCCTCCTTAACGTTCAACACCTGGCTGGCTTGTGCCAGGAACAAGGGCGCCATGCGCTGGGCATCGAGCCCGTCGAAGGTGTCGTTTCCATGGATCAGATCCAGGTAGCTGCCGGACAGCGGTTCCATGTCGGCCAGGCCCTTTACCTCGCCCTCCACGGGCGCAGGAAGCAGCAGTTCGGAGAGGGCGACACGGGTGATCTTCTGGTCGAAGGCCGACTTGGCGGCTGCAGCAGCCTTGCTCACCTGGGATTTGAGCGCTTTCATGCTAGCCGGATCGGGCTCTCCGTCTTTGAGCGTCAAGCTGCCTTCGATGTCGTACTGCTGCACGTTCTCAAAGAATCCGTCCAGCCAGCCAGCCTTGTCCTCGCCATATTCGGGCAGCGACTTGATCTTGGGGTCGAAGGAGCGCAGCAGGAACGTAACTTCATCGCCGCTCTGCCCAACCTGTCGGGCGCCCTCGTCGTAGATGGCTTTCTCCCATGGTTCTTTGCTGGCTTCGCTCAGCTCCTCCAGCAGCGCGTCCACATTGTAGTCTGCGGCGCTGGCCGGCGCTGGCGCGGGCTCAGTCGGCTCCTCGGCCTCGGGTTCCGGCTCAGGTTCCGGTGCGGGTGCTGGTTCCGCCGCGGGCGCGGCAGTCGCGGAAGCATCCCCCACGCCCAGGATCAGCCTGCTCGCCACGTCCACGGTCACGGCCTTCGCCGGGTCGTCGTCGCCGTGGGGGTAAAAGGTAACGGTGTCGGGCACGGTCCGGGTATCAAAGTACAAGAACATCTCGTCCTGGTAGAAAGTGGCGTCCACGGGATCGAGCACCTTGCCGTCCACGGTGACATATGCCAGCATGGGCATGGTCATGGTCATGGTCCCGTCCACGATATCCAGCTTGACGTGGTCGCCGTAGCCCTCGCAGCGGAACGAAACCTCCATCTTGTCCTTGCCCATCTGCCTAGGGTTGTCCTTGTCGTTGATCTGTACGGTGCCCAGTTCGCCCACGAGCATCTCATCCTGCCACAGGATGGTGACCTGGCTCGTGCCCGGCACATTGATGCCGTTTGCAGCGGGTTCCGGCTCCGGATCGGGAACGGGCGCGGTCTCCGCCCCATCTGCCCCCAATTGGAACCACTGCTCGCCGCCGTCCGCAGGCACTTTCATCGTGCAGTCGCCCAGATTCATGCCCTCGGGCAGACCGAAATACAGCGAATAAGGGTTTTCCAGGTTTCCGGCGTTTCCGTAGGTCTGGTATTCCCTGCCGTCGGGCGCGATCAGCCGCACGCCGTCATACAGCGCCATATTGGATTCCCTGGCGTCCGAGCCGCCCATGTAGCCAAACAGAATGGCATGACCGGGCAGCCCGTCCAACTGGTTCTCCCTGGGCTCCACCGGTTCATCCTGCAGCGCTGCGACCATGTACTCGACGCCCTTCACCGTGAAGCGCATGGAGGACAGGTCCACCTCCGCCTGCGCCGAAACGAGCAGCGCGAAGATCAGCAGTACAGGAAGCGCAAACCCTACAAACCTTTTCATCATGATACCCTCCCCTTTTTGCCCAATCACTGGGCTTTGAATACAATCTCACGCTGCCCGAAGGGCACCGTGCTACTGGTGAAAGAACCGTCGAAACTGGTGTAGGTGTAGGTATAATCAAGGATGACCTCGATGCCTTCATCCGCAAACCGCACACCCAGGAGTTTTGCGGTGTCCATGTCGGTGTCGTCCCCCTCCGTCAGCGCGTATTCCGCGCCGAAGCGCTGTCGGCTGTCGGAAATGCTCAACTTGCCCGTGGATGTCCCTTCGACCACGGCGATCGACACATCCTTCATCAGGATGGTCACGTCACGGATGGTCGCCCCATCCGCACCCAGCACAAACGCCATCTCAAAGGAGCCCGCCTGTTCAAACTGGGCGGTGCCCAAGTACAGCGTCTCGCCCGGGCCGGGTACGGGCATCTCGATCGTGCCGGTGCCGGCCAGGGCCATCGGCAGGACAGCCAGCAGCAGGCAGACCAGAAACATCGCCTTTATCATCGTCTTCATCATGGAACCCCTCACTTCCTTCGTTTGATGGTTCCATCTTACCCCATCCCCGGGCCGTCGTGGCGAGCAAAATGCACAGTCCGAAAAATACATATCACAATTCGCCCAGGCCGTTGTCCAGGAGCAGCCGGTTGGTCTCCTCGATGGAATAACCATGAGCCAGACAGAAAACCAGCGCCGCGTCCCGTTCCCTCAGCGGATACAGCTCGCCTTTCTTCAAAAATTTCAGCATGCGCTGCGTATCGTCCAGCGTCAGAGAGAGCGCCAGCGCCAGCCGGACATACACATCGCGGTTCTTGGCGGTACGGGTCCCATTCAGCAGTTGAAACCCAATGCTCTGCTTGATCCCGGCGCGCTCCAGCGCCTGCGCCCGGCTCATCCCCCGCGCGCTCAGCATGGTTTCAAAATATTCATTCACACTGGCACGCATGAAAAAGTCCCCGATCTCTTCCCGCAGCTCGCCGAAATCCTGGGCTTCGCGCACCTGGTATTCGGCCTCGTGGGTGGAAAGCGGATCGCTGTAGCCACCCGTCTCCGGGTCGGGGTCGCCCAACACGGGCAGGTCATGTTCGTCCAGCAGGTACTGGGTTTGCATCAGGTTGTAGCCGCGCTGGATGGCATACAAAACCGCGGCGTCGCGTTCGCGCACCGCGTAGATCGGGCCATGTCCCACGAAATTCAGCATGCTCTGGGTCTCCGGGAAACTGAGCCCCATGCCGATGGCCAGCCGGATGTAGTAATCGCGCCGCGCCATGCGCTCGCCGATCAGGATCTGCCGTCCAAAGTCCTTGTCCAGGTCGGCGCGCTTCACTGCCTCCGCGACGGTCAGTCCGTGGCGGTCAAGCAGCGCAGCAAAATATTCCCGGATGGTATCCCCCATCAGCGCGCCGCGGATGCGTTCGATGCCCTCCTCGTAGCCATCCGCGTCCCGCAGGATGGTTTCGGCCTCGCGCGTGCGGGACAGGGGCGGGTCCTGATCCTGGCGTTCTTGCATTGCATCCCAGCCTCCCGTCTGGTCACCATGGACAACAAGCATATTATATCAAATCGTCCTCCCCTTGACAACAGGAAAAAAGACCGGTTCAGGGCTTATCTGCCCTCGCAGCCCTGCCTCTCCGGTCCCCCGCAAAAATGCCCATTGACAAACGCCGGCTCCTGTGATATGATGCCATTGAACAACGATTCATGCGGTGCGAGGATCTCTTTCGCCGCGTGACATGGTCCATCACCAGCACAAACCTGAGGGAAGAAGAGCGGTCTGATTCCGAAGGTGATGCCGAAACGTGCCGGCTTCATCTCTTTGGCGACCGCGCCAAAGAGATTTTTTATCGCCGGACACCCACAGGAAAGGAGGAACCTCCAATGAAGCGAGCTGCAAACATCAGCGTGATCCTGGATCACCCCAGGGAGACACAGCGCCAGTTCAACGAAATCGTCTCGGACTATGGCGACATCATCCGCGGGCGCATGGGCATCCCGTTTGAGGGCAGTGTGGCGCTGATCTCCCTCACGGTGGTGGCGGAACTGGACCACATCAACAGCTTCACCGGAAAGCTGGGCAAGCTCCCGGGCGTGACAGTCAAGGCATCCATCGCGCGGGAAGGCGTGTGCGTAGAGTGAGCCGCCAGGAAAACTGAATCTGCACGGCGCGTGAATCGTTGTAATGCATCGCCATAGAGCCTGAAAAGGGAGGAATCACCATGAAGCATTACGGATTTGACGCGCCTTTTATCGACCATGATTCCATTTACGGACTGCTGGATGTCGCGAAAAGCACCCCTGACGAGGAGATGACCCGCATCCTGGACAAGGCTGACCGGTTGGAAGGGCTGACCCACCAGGAGGTGGCCTGCCTGATCTCCACCCATAGTCCGGATCATATCCAGCGCATCTTTCAGATCGCGAATAAAATCAAACACCACATCTACGGCGACCGCATCGTGCTGTTTGCGCCGCTGTACATCTCGGACCACTGCGTGAACAACTGCCTGTACTGCGGCTTCAACTGCAACCACAAGTATGAGCGCAAGAAGCTGACCCTGGACGAGGTGCGCGAGGAGGTGCGGCTACTGGAGGCCATGGGCCACAAACGCCTGGCGGTGGAGGCGGGGGAGGATCCGGTCAACTGCCCCATCGAGTACGTGCTGGATGTGCTCAAGACCATCTACGACATGAAATTCGAAAACGGCGATATCCGGCGCTGCAATGTGAACATCGCCGCCACCACCGTGGAGGACTACAGGGCACTGCATGAAGCGGGCATCGGCACCTACATCCTGTTCCAGGAAACCTATCACCGACCGACCTACGAGGCGGTGCATGCTGGGGGGCCAAAAAAGGATTATTTCTACCACCTGACTGCGTTTGACCGCGCGATGCAGGGCGGCATCGACGACGTGGGCGCGGGCGTGCTGTTCGGTCTGTATGACTATCGCTTCGAAGTGATTGCGTTGATGATGCATGGCGAGCACCTGGAAAAGGAGTACGGGGTGGGTTTTCACACGATCTCGGTGCCGCGCATCCAGAAAGCCGACGGCGCCGACCTGGGCGTAGCCCGATACATCCCCACCGACGAGGATTTCCTGAAGCTGGTGGCGGTGCTTCGGCTCGCGGTCCCCTATACGGGCATCATCATCTCCACCCGCGAGTCGCTGGAGATGCGAAAGAAGCTGCTTCAGATCGGCATCTCCCAGATCAGCGGCGGTTCCACGGTGGAGGTGGGCGGCTATCAGAAGCGTGAACACAAGTCGACCCAATTCGAGTTGGCGGACAACCGCCCGGCCTCCGAAGTGATCGACTGGCTGCTGGATCAGGGCGTGGTGCCCAGCTTTTGCACCGCCTGCTACCGCAAGGGCAGGACGGGGGACCGGTTCATGAGCCTCGCCAAGACCGGCAACATCAAGAACGTATGCCTGCCGAATGCGTTGGTGACGCTGCAGGAGTATGCCTGCGACTACGGCAGCGAAGAATTCAAGCGCAAGACCGAGCGACTGATCGCGCTGCAGCTCCCCAACATCAAAAGCGAGGCCATGCGGGAGACCACCAAGCACAACATCGAAGCCATCAAAGCAGGCGCACGCGACCTGTATGTATGATATGGTTCGCAGGATGGGCAAGGCGGAACTGGCAGCGCTGATCGCCCGCAACCAAAACGCGCCGGATCCGGGGCTGCTGCGGGAAGCGGCGCTGTTTCGGGACCGGCACTATGGGCGGCACGTGATCCTTCGCGGATTGGTGGAATTTTCCAGCCACTGCCGCATGGACTGCTACTACTGCGGCTTGCGGAAGAGCAACCGCCGGATCCGGCGCTACCGGTTGGACGCCGACCAGATACTGAACTGCGTACGGGACGGGTATCGGCGCGGGCTGCGTTCCTTCGTGCTACAGGGCGGCGAGGACGCCTACTATCAGGGAGAGCGCATGGTGCTCTTGGTGGCCAGGATCAAGGGGGAGATGCCCGACGCAGCGATCACGCTGTCCCTCGGCGAGCTTCCGGCGGATCTTTTCCGCGCACTGAAGGAAGCGGGCGCCGACCGCTACCTGCTGCGCCATGAGACCGCCGACGATACCCACTTCGCGCGGCTGCATCCCCCCGGGCAAACACTTTCTTCCCGCAAGCGCTGTCTGTATAGGCTGAGGGAGCTGGGGTATCAGGTGGGCGCGGGCTTTATGGTGGGAAGCCCCGGCCAGACCCATGAAATATTGGCCGAGGATCTGCTGTTTCTCCGGGAACTGCAGCCTCACATGGTGGGCATCGGGCCGTTTCTGCCCCAGTCTCAGACGCCGTTTGCCCGGGAAACCCCAGGCAGCCTGTCCCTGACGCTCACCATGCTGGCGCTCACCCGCGTACTGCTGCCCCGCGTGCTGCTGCCCGCCACCACCGCCCTGGGCACGCTGGCCCAAGACGGTCGTGGGCTGGGCCTGGCCGCGGGGGCAAACGTGTTGATGCCCAACCTCACGCCCACCGGGCAACGGGGCGGTTACCTGCTGTACGACGGCAAGATCGGCATCGACGACGGGACGGAGGAGGGGCTGCAACAGATGCTGCAATCCATTCGGGCAGCCGGCTACGAACCCGACCTGTCCAGGGGAGATCATCAGGATTTCCGGCAAGAGATCAACCCCGTACTTTCTATAGGAAGCATCGTCCCCCATAACCACTCTCCCGAGGAGGCGATACCGTGTCCATGAACCAAACCCCCGAAGCCAGCCGCACACACATCGCCATTTTCGGCCGGGCCAACGTGGGAAAATCCAGTTTGATCAACGCAATGACGGGACAGACGGTGTCCATCGTGTCCGAGCAGAGCGGCACCACCACCGATCCGGTGAAAAAAGCGATGGAGCTGCTGCCGCTGGGGCCGGTGGTGCTGATCGACACAGCCGGGTTGGACGACGACACGGCGCTGGGACAGCTGCGGGTGTCGAGGGCGATGCGGGAGCTCCGGCGCGCCGACATCGTGCTCTTTGTGGCAAACAGCCAGATGCCGCCCACCGGGGAGGAGCGCCGGTTCCTCAGCGAGGTACAGGGGCTGGGCAAGCCCATCGTGATCGCCCTCAACAAGGCCGATCTGGGCACACCGAATCGGGAATGGGGGAGTCGGGCCGCGGAATGGGGCGCCACATGGCTGCCCGTGAGTGCGCTGACCGGCGAAGGTGTGGACCGGCTGCGGCAGGCGCTGGCCCAGCTGCGCCCCGCGCAAACGGCGCGTCCCCTCGTCCGTGACCTGGTGCGCCCGGGCGATACCGCCATTCTGGTGGTACCCATCGACGACGCCGCGCCCAAGGGGCGGCTGATCCTGCCCCAGCAGCAGGTGATCCGCGATCTCTTGGACGGCGGTGCGATGCCGCTGGTGTGCCGCGACAGGGAATATGAAGCGGCGCTGAACGCATTGGGGAAACCGCCCCCACTCGTGGTGACCGATTCCCAGATCTTTCCCTATGTGGCCCAGCATACCCCCGATTCGGTGCCCCTCACCTCGTTTTCCATGTTGTTCGCCCGCTTCAAGGGCGACCTGGACCAGCTGACGCAGGGCGTAGCCGCACTGGACGCGCTCGGGGACGGCGACCGTGTACTGATCGCCGAGGGCTGCACCCACCACCGCCAGTGCGACGACATCGGCACGGTAAAGCTTCCGAAATGGATCGCGGGACACACGGGGGCACGGCTCGACTTTCACTTCACCAGCGGCCAGGGATTCCCGGATCACCTCTCTGAATGGTTGTGTCAAGAATCTTTCGCACATTTGAGCAGGGAATCCGGTATGGTTGCTACAGTCGCAACGCAGCCGTCGTCGTAGCCCCCTGTGGGTATGTGGTCAACGCGTAGCGTTGTCCATCATATCCACAGGCTTTCTCATAGGGCGCCCTGACCGGGAGTTTCGTGGAAGCGCGCCTCTTTCTCCGCCTCGTATAGTTTCTTCATGTCCAGATACGTTCTTGTGCTCCAGGTACCTGCAGAGATGTGCCGAAGACGGGCACAGACCAACATCAGCGCTGACTGGCTGTCCGGGAAGCTCCCCACCACACGGGTACGCCTGCGGATCTC
>JAGVSV010000073.1 GCA_019137115.1 Bacillota bacterium | reverse complement strand
CGGACAGGCTGATGCCCGCTGAAAGCCCGGCATCGCGCATCGTGCTGACCATGGCGCGCACCGGCAGCGTGGCAAAATACGCTGCCGGGCCGTCCTGTGCGATGAGCTCATCCACCGGCTGCTGGCCGATGTTGTCCGGGATGCCCGCGTCCATCCAGTTGATCGCCACGCGCTCCACCGTGATGCCCCTGCGCCCGCCGGCCTGGCCCAAACAAACCACGGCGTTCGGGCGGTGCGCGCGGATGGCGTCCACAGCACGGTCCACAGCCTCACCAAATACCGTGGGCACCACCAGCGGGATGATCTCCGCGCCTACGATCACGCGCGGCAGCTTTGCAAGCACCTCCTGTGCCGGGTTGCAGGTTTCGCCGCCGAACGGGTCGGTTTCGCCGCCGAACGGGTCAAAGGCGGTCACCAGTATGCGCATAGGCCCTCCTTGCCGGAATCTGCAAGAAGTATATCACGGACTGCCGCTTGAGTGTACCCCGCGCGCCTGATAGAATCCACACAGCAAAACGCAAAGGAGTTTCTTTCTCATGCGCATCATTGAAAAACTGGCCGCCAGGGCCCGGGACAACCAGGGCGCGCCCGGCGTGACCATCGCCTTTCTGGGCGACAGCGTCACGCAGGGCTGCTTTGAGGTGTACGTAAAGAACGACGGCGGCATCGAGGCCGTCTATGACCCCCGGCACGCCTATCACCGGCAGCTGCAGGAAATCCTGGCGGTGCTGTACCCGTCCGTGCCGGTCAACATCATCAACGCCGGCATCAGCGGGGACAACGCCACGGCCGCCCTCAAGCGCGTGCAGCGTGATGTCATCCAGCACAAGCCCGACCTGACGGTCGTGTGCTTCGGGCTGAATGACTGCGGGGCGGGCGACGCCGGGCTGCCCGTGTATATCGACAGCCTGACGCGGCTGTTCCGCGCGCTGCGCGAAGATGGCTCGGAACTGGTGTTCATGATGCCCAACATGATGGCCACCGAGGTCAGCTGCCACATCCCGCAAGGGCTGGTGCGCGACATCGCGGCAAGCATCGCCAACAGCCAGGTCACCGGCGTGCTGGACCGCTATCTGGACGCCGCGCGCGCCCTATGCGAACAGGAGAACGTGCCGGTGTGCGACTGTTACCGGAAATGGCAGATGATGCATCAGGGCGGGGTCAACACCACCGACCTCTTGTCGAACTATATCAACCACCCGACGCGCGGAATGAACTGGCTGTTCGCGTATTCGTTGGTGGAGACGTTTTTTACCGCGCAGGCAAACCTCTGGCAGCTATAGGCGGATTTCCTGGGACTGGATGGTCGCGGCGTTTCTGAAGTCCGGCACGTCGATGGGCTTCCCGTTGTTCATCACCGACAGCTGGCTCAACAGCCCCACCGCCGTCCATTCACAGGCTTTGTATACATCGATCTCCGGCGGCTGTCCGGTGCGGATGGCGTTGACAAAATCGGCCACCAGAAAGAAATCGCCGCCGCCGTGGCCGGCCGCGCGCTGTTCAGCGGTGGCGTTGCGGTAGCGCTCGGGCAGGTATTCCGTATAGTCCATCAGGTCGCGCCATTGGGCGCGTTCCACGGTTTCGCCGAAGGAATCCAGCCACAGCAGGTGCTTGCCGCCGTCGCTGCGCGCGCTCTCAAAGGCTCCCTGGGTGCCCTGCAGGGCATAGCCGGTCATGTTGTGCGGGCGGGGCGACAGGCAATCCACGCGGATTTTGACCAGCTTGCCGGACGCCAGCTGACACATCGTCACAGTCGAATCATCCTGCCGCATGCCGGAGCCGGTGTGGTGCCCGCTGGTGTAGGTGCTGATGGTTTTGACGCGGTCGCCGGGACACCACTGCATCACCGGCCCCAGCGAATGGGTGGGGTAGAACGTGCCGCGCACGCCCAGCTGCCAGTATTTGCGCCAGGTATAGGTGCCGTCCGGGTAGGTGGCCAAACTGGGCACCGCGTGGATGTACTCCCCCTCGCCGTAGTACACATCGCCGAACAGTCCCTTCTCCACCATCGCCTTGACCAGCTGGGTGAAGGGCATGTAGCAGTAGTTTTCGGCAAACATATACGTCTTGCCGCTCTTCTCCACCGCCTCCTTGAGCCACCACAGCTCGTCCATGGTGACGGCCGCGGTCACCTCGCTTAACACATGTTTCCCGGCGGACAGCGCGGTCAACGCCTGCGGCACATGCAGCTGCATCGGGGTGGCGATCACCACGGCGTCAATGTCGGACGCCACCATGTCCTCAAAAACGCGGTAGGTGTGGGGAATATTGTACTGTTTTGCCTGGGCGTTGAGAAAATCCTCGCGCAGGTCGCACAGCGCGGTGACCTTGACGCCCTCGATCGCTTCAAAACCCATCATGGTGGATAAGCCGCGCGCGCCGGCAATGCCGATCTTGAGCATCGTGTACCCCCTGCTTTTTTGTGATTTGATTGTAGCACGGCGGCACCCGGCCGGACAACGGCACGCAACGTTTTCTGTACAATCCGGCATGCGTATGGTATGTTGAAATCCTATGAAGGAGGGCACTGTATGCAGAGAAAACCAAGGCGCGTCCTGTGGATCACCGTAGCCATCGCGGCCGTGGTGGCGCTGCTGGCCATCGGCGGCATTTACCGCGTCAACCAGGGCGAACAGGCGCTGGTGATCACGCTGGGCAAGGTGACGGACACCAACGGCCCGGGGCTGTACTGGCACATCCCGTTTATGCAGCGCGTGATCGCCAAATCGGTGACGGCGATCCACGATGTGGAGTATGGCTACCGCACATCCGTGGGCGTCAGCCGCACAAGCGCGGCGCAGTACGTAGACGTGGACGCCGAATCCGTGATGCTCACCAACGACAACAGCATCGTGCGGCTGGAGGCCATCTACCAGTACACGATCCGGGACGTAAAGCAATACATCTTCAACGTGGACAACCCGGAGCACACGATGCACCTGGCGTTTGAAGCCATCCTGCGCCGCAACATCCAGAACAGGTCGCTGGACGAGGCGCTGCTGGAAAAGGACCGCATCGAGCAGGAAGTGCTGCCAGACTTCCAAGCCATGGTGGACAGCTATGACATGGGCGTCAAGGTGCACGGGGTGCACATCCAGAACATCGCCGTGCCCAGCGCGGTCACCTCCTTCTATGAGGACGTGAACAACGCCAAGAACGAGATGACCCGCCGCCTGGACGAGGCGCAGCAGTACGCCAACCGCGTGCTGCCGCTGGCCCGGTCGGACGCCTACCAGCTGACCCAGCAGGCGCAGGCCTACAAGGCCGAAACTGTGGCCGAAGCCGAGGCCGAGGTCGCCGTGTTCAAGGCAGTGTACGAAAAATACCAGGCGCAGCCCAATGTGTCCCGCACCCGCATGACCATCGAGGCGATTGAGAAGATGCTGGGCAGCGCCGGCAAGATCGTGGTTGTGGACGGGGACAGCAATGTGCTGCAGGTATTGAACCTGGGCGAGGAAGCTGTCAAGCCCGACGGAGGTGCCAAATGAACGGCGATTATGTGCAGATCCCCCGCCAGATGAACGACCTGGCGGACAAGTCCCGCTCGTTCCTGAACCGGCACCGCAGGCTGCTGATCCTGCTGGGCGTGCTGCTGGTCATCGCC
>JAGVSV010000129.1 GCA_019137115.1 Bacillota bacterium | reverse complement strand
TCGGACACCCTGATCACGATGCAGGCGGGCACCATGCTGGGCTTCCTGGATGTCACCGATGGCTGGGCCAGGCTCATCTTCAAGCGGCAGTACGGCTATGTGGACACGCGCACGCTGGGCGAGTTGGCCATGGTGGCCGCAGCCCCCGATGAGGGCAACCAGTTTACCCCGATCGCGGTGTACAACTCCTTTTATAACCTGGCCGAAACCGAAGCCAACCTGAACCGTATCATCAACCTGAAAGTATGCGGCGAGCGGATGGACCGCGTAATGATGCCCGGGGACGTGCTCGACTTCAACGGCACGGTGGGCCCCTTCCGCGCGTCCTTTGGCTATCTGCCCGCGCCCGGCCTGGTCGAAGGCGGGTTCATCCAGACGTATGGCGGGGGCTCCTGCCAGGTGTCCAGCACGCTGTACAACGTGGTGCTGCAACTAACCGGGCTGACCGTGCTGCAGCGCTCGCCCCACGGCAAAAACGGCATCTCCTACCTGCCGCATGGCGTGGACGCGTCCTCCGGCGCTCTGAACTTCCGCTTCCGCAATGACTATTCCTTCCCCATCCGTATCCGCACCCATGTGCAGGACGGCTCACTGTTCATCGCGATTTTCCGTGAGGTATAACGTGCGAAAAATCATGCTGGTTGTTCTCCTGCTGATGGCGCTGACGGTTTCCGCCACAGCGCAGGAAATTCCCCAGGCTTTGTACAACGCGCGCACCACGATCGAAGCCCCGCTGTATGAGGTGCCGGACAAGCAGGCAGCGCCCTTTGGCTCCCTGCGCAATGGCGTCACGGTGGAGGTGCTGGAGGTGCTGCCCGACTGGCTGCTGGTGCGCGCCAACGACCGGCAGGGGTATATCCGCAGAAAGAATGTCAACCACAACGAAGTGAGCATCGTGGACAGGAACGCCACGCCGCATTACGCCGCCGTGCCGTGCGCCTATCTGGGCTGGGTATCCGGCACTGCCCACGTGATGGACAGCCCTAGCGCCGATGGCAAGGAACTGATCGCCCTGCATGACGGCGCCAGGGTGGCACTGATCGGCATCGAAAATGGCTGGGCCAAGTTGGTGTTCAAGCGCCAGTATGGCTATATCGATACCCGCCAGCTGGGCGAACTGGAAATGATCAACGCCACGCTGGCCGGCCCCAACCCGGAGGGCCCCATCGCGGCGTACACGTCGTTCTACCTGACCACGCAAAGCGAGATCAATATCGGCCGCATCAAAAACCTGCAGGTATCCTGCGACAAGTTCGAGTCCCTGGAGATCGCGCCCGGCGGCACGTTTGACTTCAACCGCGACCTGGGCCCCTACCGGCCGTCCAACGGGTATTTCCCGGCCATCGTGCTGGTGGGCGGCAAATCCGTCGTGGGCTACGGCGGCGGCACCTGTCAGGTTTCCAGCACCCTATACAATGTGGTGCTGCAGATGCCGGGGCTGGAGGTCGTGCACCGCAGGGCGCACGGACCGGGCGGTATTTCGTATCTGCCGCTGGGCGCGGATGCCGCCGTGGGCACCAAGACGCAGAACTTTATCTTCCGCAACAACTACCCGTTCCCGGTGCGCATCGATGGCACCGTGCAGGATGGCGCGCTGACGCTGGCGGTATACCAGGTCAGAACGCGATCAGGTATTTAACGGCCCTCCGCTGCTCCAGCATCCGGAATGCTTCCGCGATGTCACCAAAGGCAACCGGATGCGCCATGTCATACCAGTCCCCCGCATCAAGCCGCCCTGCAAGTGCAAGGCGGCTTACTTCTTCATGGGTTTCCGCCTCGTCATAGGAGCCGCCATAAAAAGTAAACCCATGGCGCGCCCGGAAGGGCGAAAGGCTGTAGGTACGGCAATCATCCAGGCCATACACGCCCAGCGTGCCGCCCGCGCTTACGCAGGGCAGCATCTGGTTCATGGTGCGGTGGTCGCCAAAGGCGTCGATGATGTGCGTAAAGCCGGGCTCCCGCATGTCTTCAGCAAACGCGGCCACCGCGTCCCCATCGCGGAAATTCACATAAGGTTCGACCTGGTATGAAACAAACAAATCTCGCCGCGTTTCACTGCCGATGACAGCGCACCTCGCGCCCATATGGCGGGCATGCGCGGCGTAGGCCAGTCCATTGCCGCCTGAACCGATCACCAGCAGCCGGCTCCCCTGTGTCAGCCCCATGCGCTGGGCAAACGACAGTGTTTCCCGCCAGGTGATCAGCATGGGCGCGGCTTTTGCTGACAAACCGTCCGGCACCGGAAGATGCGCACGGTAGCCGCGCCACTCATTTTCGGGCAGACCATCCGCCTGCATAGCGCGCCAGTCGACCGCCAGGCCGTACTCGGCAAACGCGCCATACAGGCTGCCCATGCCCTGGGCTTCATCCCTGGGAACCCCCGCCCGGCTGACCAGGTCGCCGGGCTTCAGGAAGCGCACCTTGCTGCCGGTATGGATGACCTCCCCGATGCTTTCATGCCCCAGCACGAAAGGGATGCGCGCGCTGCCGGGCAGATCGCCCGACAGCAGCCGCAAGTCCGTTCCTGTGCAGGTGGATGCATACCGCATCCGGCACAACGCCTGGTATGGGCCGGGTTTCGGCATGGGGAAGTCTTTCAGCTCCAGCAGGCCCGGCGCTGTAACAACCGCGGCTTTCACGGCTACGCTTCCAGCAGGTTGCGCAGCACCTGATAGCCAGCTTTGATCGCAGGCAGGTTTTCCTCCATCCCCTCAAACTCATAGGACAGCCAGCCGTCGTACCCGCTTTCCCGCAGCACGCCGATGCAATAGGCGAGGGGCACCACGCCGTGGCCCACCACCGTGCCGCGCAGGTGCGAGCCGTTGCGGCTGGGGAACCAGCCTTCGCCGGGGTTTGTCTCCCACGCGGGCTTGTACAGGAAATCCTTGGCGTGCGCGTGGAACGCATAGGGAGCGGCAATGGGCAGCGCGTGCAGCGCCGGTTCATCCACGCACAGGAAGTTGCCCATGTCCACCAGCCATCCGTAGTTGGGGTGGTTGACCGCCAGGATCAGCGTCTCCACACGGTGCGCATCCTGCAAAACATAGCCGTGGTTCTCGGTGCACGTGCGCACGCCTTTGCCCTGCGCGTATTCGGCGACCGCGCGGATGGGTTCCGCAATCTGGCCGACCACATCCCGCCAGGTCTGGCCGTCCGGCAGCTTCCATGTGGCGTCATGCCGCATGACCCTGGCACCTAACCGCGCCGCAATGTCGACCTTGGCTTTAACCTTGTCCACTTCCTCGGCGCCGCCGCCGACAAAGTCCGCGCCCACGGTGTAGGCGATGATCGTCAGCCCGATTTCCTTACAGTACTCGCGGATGTCATCCGCCAGCGCGCCCACATCCCGGGCGGGCTGCACGTTCAGGTCCAGATCGGTAAACTCAATGCCCTCAAAGCCGATGTCCCTGGCGATCTTGCAGATATCGCGGTAGGTGGCGCCGGTTTGCTTGATATGTTTGGAAAAGCTGTAGCTGCTAACGCCCAGTTTCATTGATCTTCCTCCTTAGAACAGGTCCTTAAGGAACGACACGGCCTTGCGCACATCCTCCACGGGCTGGTCGCCCACCTCGCGCTCGATGGTCAGGAACCCTTTGTAGCCAATCTCCCGGAGCGCGTCCAGGTAAGCCGGGAACGGCACATCGCCCTCGCCCAGCGGCAGTTCGATGAACGCGGCGTCCGTTACCACGTCGTCCATCACCAGCCCGTAGATGGCTTCCGGGTTCTTGTCAAACAGTTTGCGGCCGTCCTTTGCGTGCGTGTGCACGATGTAACGCTTGAGCGTGTGCACGGCCTGCACCGGGTCGTCACCGGTCACCATGACCAAATTGGCCGGGTCCAGGTTCACCGCCACGCCGGTGGAGTGCAGCGAATCCAGGAATGTAGCCAGCGTCTTTGCCGTTTCAGGGCCGGTTTCGATCGCGAAATGCGCCTGCAGGGAATCCGCGTACTGGGCCAGTTCGCCGCAGGCATCCTGCATGATGCGGTAGCGGGGATGGCCGGGATCCTCCGGCACCACGCCGATGTGTGTGGTGACAATGTCGGTGCCCCATTCCTTTGCCAGGTCCAGAATGCGCTTGGACTGTTCGATCAGGCCGGGGTTTTTGTCCGGATCGCCAAAGCCGTGCCCCAGGTCGCCGCACAGCGCGGAGATGACCAGGCCACGGTCCAGGACCATCTGGTGGAATTCCTTCTTCTTGTCCCGGGTCAACTTGCCCGGGGACAGCTCGCCGTAGGTGGAATACACCTGCAGGCCCTGCGCGCCCATGTCTCGGATAGTGTCCAGCGCCTGCGGGATGGGCTGCTTCAAAGATTCCAGGATGATACCAATCGGAAATGTGCTCATGTGGTTTTCCTCCTTATGTGTGTCAGAGCAGGAAGTGCGCCATGCGCAGAAACTCAAAACAGTCGGTCGTTTCGTACGTCAGTTCACGCGCGCCGGTCTGGCGCACGCCGGGATAAAAGCTCAGCTTGCGCGCTTGTGCGTGTTCACGGTATACGATTTCAACTTGAAAGCGCTCGGGCATCGGAAAAAGGCAGCTCTCGCGCGGTCGCTGCACGGCTTGCTTGACCGCGGCCCGGATCCGCTTTGCCGCTTCCATTGGGTACAGGCTGCGCGTCGCGCCGCCCATGCCGAAGTTGACGGGCACCACCGTGGTGTTGGGCGATTTTTCCTTCATCCACGCGCAGATGCCTTCATCCCCCGTCACTGCATAGATGGGCACGCCTTCATAGGCGGCAATCAGGGAATTGATGTGCAGTTCGCTGGCCAGTTCCCCGTTGATGCGCATCTCCAGCACGCTGAGCGTCATCGTGTGCGCCAGCGGGTTGGAGTCCGTACCCGCCGCGTTGTGATAACCGGTGAACACGATGCCGTCAAACGTGCTGTCCAGTCCATACATCATGCAGTACGGGTGACCACCCCATCCGCGCAGGATGTTTGCGTATTCCGGCAGCGCGATCGGAATAATGTTGCGCGCGGAGTCATGCGCGTCCTTGACCAGCACCTCGCCATACCCGGCCTCGTGCGCGCCCTCACAGGCCGCGGCCACCTCGCGGGTCATCTGCATGGCGAAATACGGGTAATCCGCATGGCTTCTTTCGGTTTCGTTCCAGTGCATGATGCCGCATGTGCCCTCCATGTCCGCACTGACAAACAGCTTTTTCACGCCATCCCTCCTTTTTGCTTTTACAGCGGCAGGTCGCGCCCCGAAAAGCGCACCGTACCGTATACAAGACAACCCACCCCCAGCGCCAGCAGTGCACCCGCGCCCACCCAGGCTTCCGGCCTGAGCAACGCCAGCCGCTCGGGCTGATAGAACGTGAAGGGTGTCACGTACGCCAGATACTGCAGCATCGCGCCCGAACGCGACAGCATCCATGCCACGAAAAACAGCCCCACCCATAGGCCGCTTCTGCGCCGGGCTGCGCGCGCCGTATCCATCAGGCACGATACCATCAACCCAAAGCAGGCCATGCACAGCACCAGCGCACACAGACCACCGAACGCCGCCAGTATACCATCCAGGTTCAGCGCATCCGGGTGCATCAGCAACGCGCCCACGATCGTGGCCGCCAAGGGCAAGCCAACGATCACCAGAACCCCCAGCAACACTGCTGTCGCCTGGGTGCGTACGATGGCGGCGCGCGATTTGGGCGCTGCCAGGAAGTGCGCCATTTCTCCGCTTTCCACCAGCGCCGCCATCAGGAGCGCCGAGACAGATATGGCGTACACGGCGCCCACCAGGGGCAGCAGCAGGTTAAACGCCAGGCTCACCACGTGCAATTTCAGCGACACGCTCGATCCGATACCCAGCGCCCGGAACAGCGGTTCCGCCTGCGAACGCGCTTCGGTCAGCGCCGCTACAGTGGGTTCGGTGTACGCAAGCAGCGCGCCTATCACAACCATAACACCTACCATCGCGGCGGCCAGGGTGCGCGCAAGCATCCTGCGCAGGCTGAAACGCATCAACGGCCAGATCATGTGGCGTCGTCCCCGTAATAGCGCAAGTACGATTCCTCGGATTCCTGGCGCCCGCCCACCAAGTCCTCCACCGTGTAGCGCGCCAGCGTTTTGATCAGCACCTGTGGACTACCCGGAATGGCCACCGTAGCGCGGTTCTGCAGCACCTCGACAGCCGTCTCCCACTCCTGCGCGAAGGCGCTTGCCTCCTGCCCCGTGGCAAACGTGATGTGGTAGACCTTCTGCCGCGTATACGCGAGATTGCGCGACGGCTGCACCACCGCCAGGCGTCCTTTGCGGATGATGCCGATCACATCGCATACCTGCTGCACGTCCCGCAGCGCATGGGACGTCATGAAGATGGTGGTGCCCTTTTCCTTTTCCTCGGACAGCACCTCAAACAGCGGGCGGTAGGCCATCTGGTCCAGGTTCAGCGCGGGTTCGTCCAGGATCAGGATATCCGGCGCGCCCATCAGCGCACCCAGCAAGGAAAGTTTCTGACGGGTGGCCTCGTTCATATAGCCACAGTACCCCAGCGGATTGATACTCAACCGTTCCATCAGCGCCGGCACTTTCTGCGGCGATTTGGTGCCCGCCAGGCGCGCTTTCATGTGAATGAACTGCTCCCCGGTCATGCGCGGAGGCAGTGCAGGGTGGCGCGGCACATAGCCCACGCGCCCCTGGATCTCCGGTCGGTGCTTAAAGCAGTCCAGCCCGCTGATCTGACAGGTTCCCTGATCCGGCTTGATAAACCCCATCAGCAGCGCCGCCGCAGTCGACTTGCCCGCGCCCTTGGGGCCCAGCAGACCGAATGCCTGCCCCTGCTCCACCTGGATGGTGCAGTCAAACAAGCCGCCGCCGTCCGGGTGCGCCTTGGTCACGTTGTTCAGGGACAGCAGCGGCATCATGACGGTGCCTCCGCAACGCCCTCGTGCGCCCGCACAGCCTCGCGCTGCGCGGTTTCCTCGCTCAGTATGCGGTACGCCACCGCGGCCAACGGGATGAACAGCAGCATGCCCACGATGCCCATGGTGCCGCCGCCCAGGGTGACCGCCACCAGGATCCAGATGGAGGGCATGTCCACCGCGCTGCTCATGATACGTGGGTACACCAGCGAGCCTTCAAGCTGCTGCACCACAAAGAACAGGAACAGGAACCACAGCGCCTTGTTGGGCTCCTGGGTCAGCACCAGCAAGGTGCCGATGGCGCCGGAGATATAGGGGCCAAAGATCGGGATAAACGCCATGACAAACACGATCAGCGACACCAGCGTGGCATACGGCATGCCAAAGATGGTCATCACCACCCAGGTGAGCACCGAGGACAGCACTGCCTGCAGCAGCTGACCGCCCATGAAGTTGGAGAATGCCTCCACCAACAGGTCCATCACCCGGCGCAGATGGAAACTGCGGCGTGGCCCCAGATAGGCGTCCGACACGCGCAGCAGCTGCTGCTTGATGCGCTCCTTGGAAAACAGCAGGTAGATGGCAAACACCAGCCCCACCAGCGCGTTAACCACCAGTTGGGCGGCGGACAGCACCACGTTGGAGGAATAGCCGATGCCGCCGATCAGGAAGTTGTAGGCGGACTGGAATTGCTCGCGCACGGAGGACTCATCCGTGGCGGACAAGCCCAGGATTTCCCGCAGGTTGGCGCTTTGCTGCGTCAGCCACGCTTCTAGCTGGTCAATCAGGCTGGGCAGCGCCTCAATCAGCCCTTCCACCGCCGCCACCACCTGCGGGACAATGACCAGCATCAGCACCACAAGCACCGACAGCACGATGAGCACCGACAGCGTCAGGCAGACCGCGCGCCGCACCTTGAACAGGTGCGGTTTGGCCACGGGCAGCTTGATGCGGTCCTCCAGGAATCGCAGCGGCAGGTTGATCAGCAGCGCCATCAGGGTGCCCACCACAAACGGCGACAGGATGGCCATTAGTTTTTTGATCAGGTCGATGACTGCGTCCACCCGGTACAGCAGAAAAGCAAGCAGCAGCAGCCCGATGACAAACCGGGCTCTCTGGTACCGGGCAGTGTGTTCCGCCATGCTGCTCACCTCGCTTGTGACGCGAACAGTATAGCATCGGCATACGCGGCCATCAAGCCAGGCGAAAGCCGGCAAAAAGGGCATGGGAACGGCACGACAAACCGTTGACATTGTTGGCCGAAGTGCTATACTGATAAAGGTCAAAGATGGTCAGTCTTTGCCATAAGGAGGGATGAACCCATGAACGGGAACCAATATACGCAGAAAAGCATGGAAGCCATCGAGCGCGCACAGGCGATCGCGGGCGAATATGCCAACCAGACCCTCGAACAGGCGCACCTGCTGCGCGCCTTGCTGGAGGCGCAGGACGGCCTGATCCCCCAGCTGCTCACACGGATGGGTGCCGACGCGCAGGGGCTTGCCGCCGCGGCCAACGACGAGGTGGAAAAGCTGCCGCGCGTTAAAGGCTTGTCGCGTGAACAGGGCAAAACCTATGTGTCGCAGGACATGGACGCCGCGCTGCGCGAAGCCGCTGCCGTTGCCGAGCGGATGAAGGATGACTTTATCTCCGTGGAGCACCTGTTCCTGGCGCTGCTCAAGAAAGCGGACCGCGCGCTCAAATCGCTGTTTCAGCGTTTCGGGGTGCAGGAAGCCGCGTTTCTGACGGCGCTGTCGGCTGTGCGCGGCGCCACCCGGGTCACCAGCGACAACCCGGAAGATACCTATGACGCGCTGACCAAGTACGGCACGGATTTAACACAGCTTGCCCGGCAGCAGAAACTGGATCCGGTCATCGGAAGAGACAGCGAGATCCGCGATGTCGTGCGCATCCTGAGCCGCAAAACCAAGAACAACCCCGTGCTGATCGGGGAGCCCGGCGTGGGCAAAACCGCCATTGCCGAGGGCCTGGCGCAGCGCATTGTGCGCGGCGACGTACCGGACAATTTGACTGACCGCACCGTGTTCTCGCTGGACATGGGCGCGCTGGTGGCGGGCGCCAAGTTCCGCGGTGAGTTTGAAGAGCGCCTGAAGGCCGTGCTGGCCGAAGTCAAGCAGAGCCAGGGCAAGATCCTGCTGTTCATCGATGAGTTGCACAACATTGTGGGCGCCGGCCGCGCAGAAGGCAGCATGGACGCCGGCAACCTGCTAAAGCCCATGCTGGCGCGCGGCGAGCTGCACTGCATTGGCGCCACCACACTGGACGAGTATCGCAAGTACATTGAGAAGGACGCGGCGCTGGAGCGGCGCTTCCAGCCGGTGATGGTCAACGAGCCGTCCGTAGAGGATACGATTTCGATCCTTCGCGGCCTGCGGGAACGGTACGAGGTGTTCCATGGTGTCAAAATCCAGGATGGCGCATTGATCGCGGCGGCCACCCTGTCCAACCGCTATATCACCGACCGCTTCCTGCCTGACAAAGCCATCGACCTGGTCGATGAAGCCTGCGCGATGATCCGGACCGAAATGGACTCCATGCCCACGGAGCTGGACCAGGTCAGCCGCCGCACGATGCAGCTGGAGATCGAGGAAGCAGCGCTCAAGAAGGAAACCGACAAGCTGTCCCAAGGCAGGTTGGAGGACATCCAGGAGGAACTGGCGCGCCTGCGCGAGGATTACGCGCAGATGAAAGCCAAGTGGGAGAACGAAAAGAAGGACATCGGAAAGGTGCAGCACCTGCGCGAGGAAATCGAGCGAATTGGCGCGGAGGTTGTCAAAGCGGAGCGCAGTTATGATCTGAACCGCGCAGCCGAACTCACCTACGGCACGCTGCCCAAACTCAAGCAGGAACTGGCGCAGCTGGAGCAGGATGAGGCGCAGGGCACCAAAGCAACCTACCTGCGCGACCGGGTGACCGAGGAGGAAATCGCCCGCATCGTGGGCCGCTGGACAGGCATCCCCGTCAGCAAACTGATGGAAGGCGACCGTGAGAAGCTGCTGCGCCTGCCCGAAATCCTGCACCAGCGCGTGGTGGGGCAGGATGACGCAGTCAACCTGGTCAGCGACGCGATCCTGCGCTCGCGTGCCGGGATTTCGGACGCCAACCGGCCCATCGGCAGCTTCCTGTTCTTGGGCCCCACTGGCGTGGGCAAAACCGAACTTGCCAAAGCCTTGGCGGAAGCGCTGTTTGACAACGAACGGTCGCTGATCCGCATTGACATGACCGAATACATGGAGAAGTTCTCCGTCAGCCGCCTGATCGGCGCACCGCCCGGCTATGTGGGCTATGAGGAAGGCGGCCAACTGACCGAAGCCGTCCGCCGCAAGCCCTATTCCGTGATCCTGTTTGACGAGATGGAGAAGGCACACCCAGATGTGTTCAACATCCTGCTGCAAATCCTGGATGACGGCCGCATCACGGACAGCCAGGGCCGCACGGTGGACTTCAAGAACGCAATTCTGGTGATGACCAGCAATCTGGGCAGCGACCTGATCCTGGATGGAATCAGCGAAGACGGCGTGCTGTCGGATGCCGCCCGTGAAGGCGTGACGATGCTGCTGCGCACCCACTTCCGGCCGGAGTTTTTGAACCGGATTGATGAAACCGTGTTCTTTACCCCGCTGACCCGCCAGCAGATTCGCCAGATCATCGACCTGCAGCTTGCCAACCTGCGCAAGCGTCTGCAGGAAAAGGAACTGGACCTCACGATGACCGACGCCGCGCTGGACCGCATGATGGCGCAGGGCTATGACCCCACCTACGGCGCGCGTCCGATGAAGCGGCTGCTGCAAAGCAAGGTGGAAACGCTGATTGCCCGCAAGCTGATCACCGGAGACATCGCCCCGGACACCATGCTGACCATCGACGTGGACAGCAAGGACGGCTTTATGATCGCCTGACCCATATCTGCCAGCCCTTTCATCCGTGCGGATGGAGGGGCTTTTGCTTTCCTTTTTTGCTGTTTCTGCTCGTTGAAGCCCCGGCGCGCATGTGCTATACTCGGCCAAGTCCAGAAAGGAGAAGCCATGGGGATGAAACGCCCGGAGAACCTGAATGTGCCCAACACGCTCACGGTGTTCCGGTTGCTCCTGATCCCTGTCTTCTGCTGGCTGATGTGGCGCGGGCAGGAAATGGCCGCGCTTTTTGTGTTCCTTTTTGCCAGCCTGACCGATCTGCTGGATGGATACATCGCCCGCAAGTACAACCTGATCACCGACTTTGGCAAGCTGATGGACCCGTTGGCGGATAAAATCATGGTGCTGTCCATGATGGTCATGCTGGTCATCAAAGGCATGGCGCCCGGCGCTGCGGTGGTAATCCTTGTCATCAAGGAACTGATCATGGTGCTGGGCGGTCTCTACGCGCTGCGTGCGAAAAAGGTCGTGGTGTTTTCCAAGCCCGTTGGCAAGGTGGCGCAGTTTGTTACCGTGGCGGGGCTGGTGCTGTGCTTTTTCCATGCCCATTTTGTGCCGCCTGTGCTTCCCTGGCACCTGATCGTGCTGTGGGCAGGCGTGGGGCTGGCGCTGGTTGCCCTGGTATTCTACGCACGCGCGTTTCTTGACATACTCAACAAGCCGACATGAAGGAGGAACTTCCATGCTGGGAAAGACCATCCGCGAGGGGCTGACATTTGATGATGTGTTGCTGCTGCCGCGCAAAAGCGAGGTGCTGCCAAAGGACGTCGACCTGTCAGTCCAGCTGACCCCCAAGGTGCGGCTGAACATCCCGCTGCTCAGCGCGGCAATGGATACCGTGACCGACTCGCGCATGGGCATTGCCATGGCGCGCGAGGGCGGTCTTGGTGTGATCCACAAAAGCATGCGTCTGGAGGACCAGGCCGCGCATGTGGACAAGGTCAAGCGCAGCGAGCATGGCGTGATCACGGACCCATTCTACCTTTCCCCCACGCACCTGGTGTCGGATGCCAAGGCGCTGATGGCCCGCTATCGCATCAGCGGCGTTCCCATCACGGATGACAACATGAAGCTGGTGGGCATTCTCACCAACCGCGACCTGCGGTTTGAGACTGATGACACGCAGCTGATCGGCGATGTGATGACCAGCAAAAACCTGGTCACCGCGCCGGAAGGCACCAACCTGGACGACGCCAAGAAAATCCTGGCCGCCCACCGCATCGAGAAACTGCCCATCGTGGACGGGGATTTCCGCCTGCGGGGCTTGATTACCATCAAAGATATTGAGAAGACCACCAAGTACCCCAACAGCTCCAAGGATGAAAACGGCCGCCTGCTGTGCGCGGCAGCGGTCGGTATCTCGCAGGACATGATGCTGCGCATCGAGGCGCTCATCGCCGCCAAGGTGGACATCATCTCCATCGACACGGCACACGGACACAGCCGCGGCGTACTCAAGGCGGTGGAAAGCATCCGCGAGCGTTTCCCGGACATCACGCTGTTTGCCGGCAATGTGGCCACCGCCGAAGCCACCCATGACCTGATCAGCGCGGGCGCCGACTGCGTCAAGGTGGGCATCGGCCCCGGCTCCATCTGCACCACGCGCGTGGTGGCCGGTGTGGGCGTGCCCCAGGTCACCGCCATCAGCGACTGCGCGGAGGAAGCGGACAAGCGCGGCATCCGTGTGATCGCGGACGGCGGCGTCAAGTATTCCGGCGATATCGCCAAAGCCATCGCCGCCGGCGCGTCTGCCGTGATGCTGGGCAGCCTGCTGGCCGGCACCGAGGAAAGCCCCGGCGACATGGAAATATACCAGGGCCGATCGTTCAAAGTGTACCGGGGTATGGGCTCCATGGGCGCCATGGCGCAGGCGCATGGCAGCTCCGACCGATATTTCCAGGAGGACGCCAAGAAGCTGGTGCCTGAGGGCGTAGAAGGCCGCGTGCCGTTCAAGGGCGCCCTGGCCGACACCGTGTTCCAGCTGATGGGCGGGCTGCGCTCCAGCATGGGCTACTGTGGCGTGCCCACGATTGAGAAGTTCCGGCAGGACGCCGAATTCGTCCGCATCACCGGCGCCGGTCTGGTTGAAAGCCACCCCCACGACATTTTCATCACCAAGGAATCGCCGAACTATTCGAGGATGGATATGTAGTCATCCGTTCCATTGCAAGGCGCCCAGGCTTTATGTGCAGCCCGGGCGCCTTGTTGTCAAAGTCTTGCGTTACTTCGCGTTCTTCACTTCCGACCAGCGGTTGTTGTAGAACGCCATGAAGGTTTCCTCGATGTCGCGGAAGAACTCGCAGCGGTCGATCACTTCCTGTGGCGGGTTCAGGTTGGGGTTGCTTTCATACTCCTCGCCC
>JAGVSV010000090.1 GCA_019137115.1 Bacillota bacterium | reverse complement strand
ATACTTGCAGCCCCGACATGCGTCAAACACAGCAGTCTTCTCATCATTATCAACAACCTGCGATGAGCAGCCGGTTTCAGACAAGGTTAGGGAAACCGGGGCTACCACGATTTATTTCAAAATACCATTGCAATGCAGCAATGTATATGGTACACTCAGCTTAAAGTTAAATGATTTAAGTAATTAGCCGGGTAACCAAGAAGTAACGGCGTAAAGGATGGCATGATGACAGACAAGCAAGGCAAAAATCAGGACGATCTGCAAAAGCTCAATCGATCGCTGGTGATGCGGCTGATCCATAAGCTGGGGGTATGCTCCCGGGCGGAAGTGGCCAAGCTCAGCGGATTAACCAAGGCTTCCATCACCGGCATCACGCAGCAGCTGATTGATGCGGGCGTGGTCAAGGAAGTCGGGCTGATCGAAGGCGCCAAGGGGCGGCGGTCCATCGGGATCTCTCTTTGCATGGATCACTACCTCTGCATAGGCATTCGTCTTACCCGAAAGGACGTGCACGGCGGCCTGTTCGACGTGGGGGGCGAGCTCTACGCCGACAAGCGGCGGCTGATCCCGGAAAACTCCACGCCGCAGGACGCAATGGCGCTGATGAAGGACATCATCGAAAAGCTGCTGAAAAAAGGTGACGGGCGCAAGGTGCTGGGCATCGGCCTGGCGGTGCCTGGACCGCTCATCTACGACGAGGACAAAATCGCCTATATGAGCGCCTTCCCCGGCTGGGAGAACATCTCCATCAAAAAAGAACTCTTTGAGGCGTTCGGCATCCCGGTGCTTCTTGAGCACGATGGCGTGTGTTTCGCAATCTCCGAGTGGTGGGAACGGGACAGCGCAGACTTCCGGCTGATGGTCACGGTGCTGGCCGGGCAGGGCGTAGGCGCAGGCATCGTGGATGGCGGGCGGCCTATCCGGGGCGCACTGGGCTGCGCGGGCGAGATGGGGCACATGTCGCTGAATGTGCACGGCCCCCGCTGCGACTGCGGCAATTTCGGCTGCCTGGAAAAGTATTGCTCCACGCTGGTGCTGGAAAAGCGCATGGCTGAGGCACTGGAAAATTATCCGGATCACCCGCTTTACGGCTCCACACCTGACTACCGAGAAATAATTAAGGCCGCGCGCGAGGGCGACGCGCTGTCCACGCAGCTCTTCTCCGAAGCTGCGACTTACCTGGGCTACGGCATTGTAAACGTCATCAACCTTTTAAACCCGGACATCGTGGTGGTCACGGACAGCCTGGCTGAATATGACGAGTTGATGCAGTCTGTGCTCGAGCGCACGGTGAAGAGCCGCCTGTCCGAAAAGATATTGAGCCGCACAAAAATCGTGGTCAAACCCTCCAGCGAGTATCTGGCGATGCAGGCAGCGACTTCTCTGGTCGTGGATATGTTCCTCTCCAGCCCCATCAGCGCGGAGACTGAAAAAAAGGGGAGCAAAGCGTTATGAGCACGTCGCGCAGGGAGGCTTTCCGCCGGGCTGTTCGAGGTGAGCACGTGGACCGCCTGATTCTGGACCTTGCAGGCTGCCCACTGTCCGGCCTTTCGCCGGAAGCGGAGCGCGCTCTGACAGCACATCTGGGCATATCGGATGCGCCCGATCCCCGGGAGACATTGCTTAAAGCGCTCGATATCGACACCCGCGGCGTGGGCGACATCCTGTGCCCACCCAAATCCCTCTATCAAAAGCTTTCTGATACCGCCTACATCGATGAGTGGGGCGTCAAGCGCCATTACACCGGGCTTTACTGGGACATCGTAAACGCCCCCATCGTACACCTTTCCACCGAAGACCTGGATGATTACCCCTGGCCCGACCCGGACTCCATCCCCGAGGCGACACTCCTCGCCATCCGGGACCGGGCGAAATTCCTGCACGAGGAGACGGACTATGTAGTCTGCGCGTCCCACCCGGTTTACGGTGTGTTCGAATTGGGGCTGTGGATGTGCGGATTCGAGGAGTTCATGGTGCGCATGTACGAGGACGAACCCTTCGTGCGCAAGTTTATCCAGATTGTATTAACCTACCAGCTCAAGGTGATCCGCCGTTATTACGAAGCCCTGGGCCCTTACATTGACTACACCTCAAGCGGCGACGACTTCGCAACACAAAGCAGCCTGTTTCTTTCGCCTGCCATGTTTCAGGATTTCATTGCGCCCGCTTTCAAAGAACGCATCCGCTTTACCAAACAGTTTACCGACGCGCCTTTCCTCCACCACTCCTGCGGCAACGTGGCCCGGCTGATTCCGGACCTCATCGGCTGCGGCGTGGACATTTTAAACCCCATTCAACCTTCAGTGCCCGACATGGCGCCAAGAGCGCTCCGCGCCGCGTACGGCGGGAAAATTGTGTTTCACGGCGGATTGGACACCCAGGCAGAGCTGCCCGGCGGCACACCGGAGAGCGTGGCCCGCGCGGTAAATCAACTGCTTGACGACATTGAAGCCCACAAAGGCGGCTACATCTTCGCAGCCGCCCACAACCTGCAGGGCGATGTGCCGCCGGAAAACATCGTGGCCATGTTCCGGGCAGCCCGGGCTTGGACACCAAACAAACAACAAGGGGGAATCATATCATGCGGAAGATCTCACTGAACGGCGAATACCTTTTGCACTTTTGCGACCAGCAGGAAAACCCCGAAAGCCCTGAGGGCATGCAAACGATCCCTGCCTCTGTGCCGGGCAACGTGGAAATCGACCTGATGCGCGCCGGGATTCTGCCGGACATCTTCTTTGGCAACAACATCAAGCTGCTCAAGCCCTATGAGTTCTACCGCTGGCGCTATGAGCGCGAGTTCACCGCGCCCAAGACCGCTCCAGACGAACGCGTCTACCTTGCCTTTCAGGGGGTGGATTGTTTTGCCACCTACTTTCTGAACGGGGAGAAGTTTGCCGAGAGCGATAACGCGCTGATCGCCCACCGTTTCGAGGTAACGAACCGCCTCAAACCCGGCGTGAACCGGCTGGCGGTGGCGCTTTCCTCCCCCATGCTGGCGGCGGCGGACCTGCCCTATGACGCCTACAGCACGCATCTGAACACCAACTATGAATCGCTTCGGGTGCGCAAAGCCCCGTCCTGCTACGGCTGGGATATTATGCCGCGTACCCTTTCCGCCGGACTATGGCGGGACGTGGACCTGGAGATCGAAGGCCCAAATGAGATCAAAGACCTGTTCTTTTCGGTGCGGAGCCTGTATAAGAAGAGCGCGCTGATAACCTGCGCCTATCAAACCCATTCCGACGCGAA
>JAGVSV010000231.1 GCA_019137115.1 Bacillota bacterium | reverse complement strand
ATTGGAGGGCAGCCTTCTCTCGGGCCGTGTTGCATGCCCTCCCTCTCCAAAGGGATATTAACTTTACTATTTTGGTTTATTATATAATTATATTGCCTTTCTGTCTGTATGAACGCATCACAGCAAAAGGCATCCTTAAAACCCTTAAAACCTCCTTTTGTGGCTTTTTGCGCTCGCAATCCCTTGCCGTGCCTCACTTTTTGGCGACGAGGTTTTAAGGATGCAGCATCCTGAAAACCTACGCGATATCCTTAAAACCTCCCCCATGGCGTTTGCGGTCAGGACGCTTCCCCCAAGGAAACATGAAGAAGGCATGTTTCGTGTGCGCTTCTTGAGAGATTTGAGCTTATTCTCGACAAAAATAGGGATAAAAAGTCGGACCTAGAGAACGAAAAAGAGGCTGCCGTGGTTTCTATTACCGCGACAGCCCCTGATCGTTACCCGTTGCTGTCTCCCGGCCCCCACACCCAGAGGGTTTCGCCGGTTTCGGCGTCAATGGCCACGTAGAAACCGTCCATGTTGCCCTCGGTGACCGCGGCCGGGGTTAATACCTGAATGTCCCAGCGCAGCGGCAGGTCGTACAGCGGCAGGCAGAAGAAGTAGTACGGCGTGTAGTCCTTGAGCAGGTCGTCCGTCCAGCCCTTCTGCTCCTTGAGCGCCTTGACGGCGATTTCCCACGCCTGTTCCTGGGTCATCTGGCCTTCCTGGGGCACGGCGTAGACGTCCGGGGAGAAGGCGGCCTTATCCTCCAACGACCAGGTGAACAGCGGGCCCTTTTCCTTTTCCATTTCGGCCTGCTTGGCATACTCGTGGAAGGAGGTGATGATGTCCTTGTATTCGTCCGGTTCGGTGCTGTAGATCACCGAGCCGTTGGTGGAGCGCAGCACCACCAGGTAGGAGATGCGCCACTCGCTGTCCTCGCCCTTGTTGGCCACCTCGTCAATGCTGATCGTCCAGGCGCGCATGTTCAGCCGCTCAACGGCGCGCAGCGCGGCGGTCATCTCATAGCTTTCCCGTGCGCCGTGCTCGGGCCAGGCGTTCACAAACAGCTCCCAGGCGATGTCGGCGGCTTCCTTGCTGGTGATTTCGTCCGCCTCCGGCGTCACCACCTTGCCGGCAAACATTTCGTCCAGGCCATAGGGGAAGGGCCAGCCCGCGTTTTCGATGCTGCGCAGTTCCACCGGCTTGCCCGCCCGGTCCAGCTGCACCACCCAGTCGGTGTTGTCCGGGCCCGCGCCGTACGTGAACTGCCAGGTGGGCTTGTCGCGCTCGCCGTTCAATACAAAGTAGTAGGGGCGCACCTGCAGATAGGCTTTGGGGTCCAGTTTTTCCCCGGTCAGCACGGCGTCGGCCAGTTCACGGGCCTTTTCCTCGGTCAGGTCGCCCTCGCCGGGCATCAGGTGCACCCAGACGTCCGGGCTGGGGTCCAGCGTGCCGGCTTCGATCTGCTCCTGGCTCCACTGCGCGCGCATGGCGATCGTCCAATCGTTGACATCGCCGTATTTGTCGGTCAGCGCCTGATAGCGCGCGTTCATCCGCTCATAGGCGGCCTCCATGCCTGGGTTGATGGAATCATACTCTCCCGGCTCGGCGGCCTTCACGCGGGCCTCGTCCTCGCCGGTGAACTGTACCAGCTCCCGCGGCACAAAGCCCCACTGCCCGTCGATGGACACCTGATAGTGCGTGCGGGTGAAGCCCATGATCTGCACCTGGGTGCCGTTGGCGAACACGCCCAGCACCCCGTGGGTGACGCCGTTGTCCTTGTACAGCGCCACGGTGCCCGTCACGCTGTCGCCCGCAAGCGTGCCCACGGGGTACGGGGGTTTTTCCGCGTAGTCCGCCTGCCTGACGAAGTGCTCGTACAGGGTATAGCCCGACATCGTGGTCTCGCCGTCCCTGGCGGGCACGGTGACGTGCACCCAGTCCTCCACATACTCCCCGGACTGCCTCTGGAATACTTCCTTGTGGATGATCTCGTCGGCCACCACCGGCACGCCGGCAAAGTACACCACCTGCGGGTACTCATAGTCCGTGGGGATCATCGTCAGGTGGACGACGCCCTCCTTGCTTGTCAGGAAGCCCTGTTCATTCACTGTTTCGGTGGGGTGGAAGTTGTCCTCGGTTTGCGTGGTGGCCAGGCTCGTAAATGTGGCGCCCAGCAGCACCAGCGCCAGCAGCGCCGCGCCGAAGCGCTTGGTGCCCATGTCCAGGATGTTCGTAATGCGTTTCTTCATACCTTTTTTCCCTCCATAAAAGCCGGTGGTTAGCATGGGCGCAGCGTGCGGCTGGCGCCGGATGGCCGACAGGATGGTCTCGGAATAGAACTGCCGTTGCGGCAGCTGTGCGCCGCGCAGCAGCGCTTCGTCGCAGGCCGACTCACACGCCGATTGCATCGTGCGGTTGAGCAGGTGCACCGCCGGGTTCCACCAGTACAGGCAAAGCGCCAGCCCCTGCAGGGCCTTGACCCACAGGTCGCGGCGCTTCAGGTGCATGAACTCATGCCGGAACACGAAGTGCAGTTCGGACAGGCTTAGTTTTTCATCCGGCAGCAGCACGCGGGGCCTTGCAATGCCCACCAGCATCGGCGTGCGCACCGCCTGGCACAGGTACAGCGGCACGTTGCGCACATGCGCTTCGTCCGCAATCTCGTCATACAGTTGCAGCACGGTGGGGTCTAGCACCGGCACCGCCCACCGCTTGATCAGCCGCGCGAAGCGCAGGTGGTGGATCAGATGCCACAGAAGCATCCCCAGCGCGCCCAGCGCCCAGGCCGCCAGCAACGCCTCCCGCAGGGTGATGGGCTGCGCCGCGGGCGCGGGGTTGGTGGGCGGTTGTTCAGTCGGTTTTAGTGCGCTGTCCTGGTCGGGCAGCGGTGCCTGCGCGCGGGGCGCGGCGGGCAGGATGGGCATCGGCAGCGTTTGCGTCATTTCCACAGGCGCGCTGGGGAGTGTAATGGGGATCATCGTGGGCCGCACGGGGATCAGGAACGCGGCCAGCAGGATCACCAGCGCCCAGTGGACGCTGCGCGCGCTGCACCGGCGGTAGACAAGCGGCAGCACGGCGATAAAGCCCAGGGTGAGCAGCGTGGTGGGCAGCATGACGCCCATCAGCCAGCCCGGCAGGTGGTGTCAGCCATGGGCGTCCTCCTTGCGGGCAGCGTCGCGCACAAAGCTGCGCAGCTCCTCAATGTCTGTGTCGCTTAAGTCCGCCTCGCCCAGCGAGACCAGCAGGCTCACCACGCTGCGCTTGTGGTAGCGGTGCAGGAACGCCTCGGTTTCCATCGCCAGGTAGTCCTGCCTGCTGATCAACGGGAAGTAGTGGTGGCTGCGGCCGATGCCCTTCTGCACGCGCAGGAAGCCGCGCTCGCACAGGCGGCCGAACAGCGTGACCACCGTTTGAAGTTTCCATTGCCGTTCACGGCCCAGCGTTTCCATCACCGTGCCCGTGGTCACCGGCGGCGCGCTGTTCCAGATCAGGTCCATGATTTCAAATTCGGTGTCGGGCAGGCGTTGCATGATCGTGCCTCCTTTTCAAACAAGACGGCCGGTCTTATATCTGCATACTACAAACTGTCTTGCATCGCGTCAAGCCCCCAAATGTAAACAATTGCGTCTGGATTGCTCGCCATGGGATTTCCGTTTGTGAAAGGATGAGCATGACGGGAATAGATAGGGCGGGTGCAGACCTGCGGCGGGCGCATATCCAACGAAAGAGACAGCCTGCCGAACCCGCAGAAAGAGAAACGCAATGAAGCGGTAATACCTGATGCTGATGGTGCTGGTGCTGCTGTGTTTGGCCACCGGAGCGCTTCCGGAGCGCATGGTGGCCTTTCCCATCGACAACCGGTACGGCGAAGACCATGCCATGGATTTTGTGTGGTACAAGGGCGACATCCTCATCCGGAACTTCAGCGGCGTGTTCCGCTATACCCCGGGGGAAGCGGAGGTCGAGACGCTGTTTGCCGTCAACAACGACGGCTCGCGCTACGGGAGCAGGCCGCCGTTCTTTGACGGTCTGTTTGGCGATGGCGACCAGCTGTGCGCCTATGAGCGGTACCGTGGGCTGCTGGCGCCCATTGCGCCTGAAATGGACAACGCGAACATGGCCGACTGGGTGCACCTCAAGGACATGTACCGGGGCGGGAAGCCCAGGAACCTGTTCATGCACGGCGGGCGCCTGTACACGGTCTTTTCAGCGCTGCTGGACCGGCAGGGCGAAGGCACGCTGACCATCCACGACGCCGCGCTGTACCTGACCCGCTGGACGACCGAGCGCAAGGGCGAGTTCCGGATATCGCTGGCGGCGCTTTCTGAATACGGTCAGCTGATGGACATCGCCCAGTCCTATGACTACAGCCGCCAAAGCGTGCTGCGCAGCATCAACATCTGGACGCTGTCCCAGCGCTTCCAGGACGGCCAGATCGACCTGGAGCGGTATATAAAGGAAGCCGACAACGTGCTGCGGTTGATGCAGGCGGAAGGCATGTAAAAGGCAGCCGCGCATCGACGGGGCGTGGATGAGTGGATATCCCCCTTGCTGTCGCGGCGTGCGCGCAAGAGGGTGTTTGTTTGCGCGCGGAATGGGGATGGCCGGCGGCCTGCGCAGTTTGTGCACGGCTGCACCTTTTAGTATAATGGCGCCGCGGCGATGCCGCGGAGGTGCTATGGAGTATTTGCGGGCGACGGTGGTCACCAACCATATGGCAGCGGATAGCGTCAGCGAGCTGCTGATGCGCTGCGGCGCGCACGGCACGCAGATCATTGACCGCCAGGATGTGCCCGATGAGGTTCAACTGAAAACCGCCTGGGCGACGATGGACCAGGACGTGCTGGATGCCATGCCGGTGGACGTGCACGTGCTGGCGTGGTTTGCCACGCCCACGGACGCCGAGAACGCGCGCGCGATGGTCAAAACGTTGCCCGGAACGCTGGGCTTTGACGCGGGGCCGCTTGATGTTACGCTGGAAGCCGTTCAGGACGAGGACTGGGCCGAGAACTGGAAGCAGTACTACAAGCCCATGCGCGTGGGGAAGCATTTGGTGATCAAGCC
>JAGVSV010000072.1 GCA_019137115.1 Bacillota bacterium | reverse complement strand
CCCGCGCAAAGTCACCCGCACCGGGCTGTACGGCTTGTGCCGCCACCCGGGGGTGTGGTTTCTGGCCCTTGTGTACCTGTTCCTCTCGCTGGCCGCGCCCACGGCGCCCATGATCGTATTTTCCGTGGTGATGTCGGCGCTCAACCTGGGCTATGCCGCCTTCCAGGATGTCTGGACCTTCCCGCACATGTTTTCCGACTACGCCGACTATCGTCTGCATGTCTCATTCCTTGTGCCGCGACCGGGACAACCCGGGGAAAAGAGGTAGCCATGCGTTTCCAGGACAAGCTCAAGTCCGTCCCGCGCGAACAGCTCTGGGCGGAGTATTGCGGCTTTCTGGACTATACGATGGCCGACTTCATGCTCATCCAGAACCAGCTGATGCTTGAGCAGATGAACCTGTGGGAAAACAGCGAGCTGGGCAAGAGGCTGTTAAACGGCCGCACGCCGGATACGGTGGACGCCTTCCGAGATGAATTCCCGCTAACCACCTATGGCGATTACGCGGACATCCTGCTGATGAAGCGCGGCGACATGCTGCCGGATGAACCCATCGTGTGGATCCAGACCGCCTGGGAGGGCGGCAAGCACCCGGTCAAACTGGCGCCCTACACGCGCAGCATGCTGAACACCTTTGGCGACAACATCATCGCGTGCATGATGCTGGCCACCAGCACCGGCCGCGGCAAGTTCGACATCTCACCCAACAATACGTTCCTGTATGGCCTGGCGCCGCTGCCCTACGCCACCGGCCTTTTGCCCCGCGCGCTGCACAACGAGATCGACCTGCGCTTCCTGCCGCCGGTGGAGGAGGCGGAGGGCATGAGCTTTTCGGAGCGCAACCGCCAGGGCTTCCGGTTGGGGCTGCAAAAGGGCATTGACTATTTCTTCGCGCTGGGCAGCGTGGCGTCGTTTGTCAGCCGCAGCTTTGGCGAGAGCTCGGCCAAAAGCCGGGGCGGCCTGCGCGCGCTGGCATCACTGAAGCCTTCGATGGCGATCAAGTACCTGCGTGCCAGGCAGAAAAGCCGCCAGGAAGGGCGCCCGATGGTGCCCGGGGATGTGTTCACGCTCAAGGGGTTCATGGTGGCGGGCACTGACAACCGCTGCTACAAGGACGAGCTGGAAGCCCTCTGGGGCGTGCGCCCGGTGGAGGTGTTTGCCGGCACCGAGCCTACCTGCGTTGGCGTGGAAACGTGGGCCAAAAACGGCATGTACTTTTTCCCGGACGCGTGCTTCTATGAGTTCATCCCGGAATCCGAAGCCGACAAAAACGCCCGCGACCCCAGTTACCAGCCGCAGACCTGTCTGATGAACCAGGTGCAGGCCGGCGAAAAGTATGAGCTGGTCATCTCGGTGCTCAAGGGCGGGGCGTTCATGCGCTACCGGGTGGGCGATATATACCGCTGCCTGGGACCGGATCGGGATGCCGGCGGCCCGTATCTGCCCAGGTTTACCTACATCGACCGCACGCCGGACATCATTGACGTGGCGGGCTTTACGCGCATCACGGAGGACTCCATCCACAGTGTGATCCAGCTGTCGGGGCTGTCCATTGTGGACTGGATCGCCGCCAAGGAGTTTGACGCAAACCAGAAGCCCTTCCTGCACCTGTATGTGGAGCTGGACCCGGCCTCGCTTGCCGACCGCGCTGTCAGCCGCGAAATCCTGCGCGAGCAGATGAGCATCTATTTCCGGTACGTCGACCAGGACTACAAGAACCTGATCCGCGCGATGGGGCGCGACCCGCTGGAGATCACCATCCTGCGCTGCGGTACGTTCACGGCCTGCGCGCGCGCCGGGCGCATGCCCCGCCGGGTGAACCCCGCCGCGCTGGACGTGCAGGCGCTTTTGCGCTGCCAGGAAAACGCCGGGCATAGCGGGGAGGACACGGAATGAACCTGCCCAACGCGATCCCTGTGGTGGCGGTGTGCTGCTATCTGTTCCTGCTGCTGGCGCTGATGGCCAGCCGCAAGACCAAGCTGATCACCACCTTTATGTGGGTGCTGGTGTGCTCGGTGCTGTGGACGGGCGGCGCGCTGCTGATGCGCCAGCACATCCCGCCCAGCACCAAGTTCTGGTACGATCTGTCGATTTTCGGGCTGCTGATGCTGTCCGTTGGCCTTTTGCGCTTCATCCAGGAATTTGCCGGTGTCAAGCCAGGCCCGCTGACGTGGACATGGGTCGCGCTGCTGTTCATTGCGTTTTTCTACAACATGCTCACCGGCGGGCTGCTGGGCGCGCCCACGTTTGTCCCCAGCGAGTCCGGCGGCGTGTTCATTTACTCGATGACCTGGCAGGTGGCCATCCTGGCGGTGCTGCTGACCGCCATCGTGGTGCACGGGCTGTGGATCGTGCTGCGCATGCACCAGGTGGACGAAGTGCGGGCGCGCGCGTTCCTGCCGGTGGCATGGGGGCTGGTTGCGCTGCTGCTGGGGCATGTGCTGCTGCTTTTGCCCGCGTTTGCGGGTTTCCCCATCGACGTGCTGTCCGGCGTGGTGTTCGTGATCTTTGTCTATTACGCGCTGTACCGGCGGCGGATTTTGCGGCTCGACCTGCTGGTATCCCGCGGCACGAGCTACTTTATGGCCGCGGTGCTCTCCACGGTGCTGTTCACGCTGCTGTTGCAGGACATGGAGAAATTCATCCTCAGCAACCAGCTGCTGGGCGAGGGGCACGACCTGCTGATCGTGTCGCTGGCGTTCTTCCTTGTCACGATCCTGATCTACACGATCATGAAGCGCTTTATCGACAGCATGTTTATCAAGGACAGCAATCTGAAGGCCGAATCCCTGCGCGGGTTCAGCGGCTCGGCAGCCAAATCGCTGGAGTTTTCGCAGGTGTCCTCGGAACTGGTGCGCGTGATATTGCGCTCCATGCCGGTGCGCAAGGTGTATGTGTGCGTGGCCGCGCCGGATGAAAAGTACCTGCGCATTGTGGACAGCGCCAACCCGTTGGATAACCGGCTGACCAGATTGCGCATGGATTCGCCGGTGATGACCACGCTGGGACGGGACGACCAGGGCGAGTGCTTGCTGATTGACGAGTTCCGGCGCACGCCGGGCTACCGCTCGATGTGGGACGAGGAAAAGCGGGAGCTGCAGGCGCTGGATGTGGCCTGCATCATGCCGCTGGAAGGCGAGGGCAAGTTGACCGGCGCTGTCCTGCTGGGCCCCAAGGAGCGCGGCGCGCGCTATACGCTGGATGATGTGAGCTTTTTGTCCTCGGTGGCGGCGGTGGCTTCCATCGCGGTGAAGAACGCGCGGCTGTATGAAAACGCCCGGCTGGAAGCGCGCACCGATGACCTGACGGGGCTCTTGAACCGCAAGTACTTTTTGCAGCTGGTGGATTCGGAGTTCGCCGCCCGGCAGGGCAAGTCACTGGCGCTGGTCAGTTTAAACATCGACAACTTCAAACTGTACAACCAGCTGTACGGCACCAAGGCGGGCGACGAGGCGCTCAAGGAAATCGCGTTCATCATCAGCGGCAGCGTGGGCGAGAACGGCGCGGTGGCGCGCTATGGCGGCAAGGAGTTTGCCATCCTGCTGCCGGGCTACGACATCCACGCCGCGAAAACGCTGGCGCAGAACCTGCGCACGCAGTTAAAGCAAATCAACGCGGCGCCGGGCCCGGACATGGTGCGCCGCAAGCCCATCACGGTCAGCGGCGGCATCTGCGTGATCCCCTACGGCGCGTCCACCCCGCAGGAGCTTTTATCCAACGTGGACATGGCGATCTTCCAGGTCAAGCGCAGCGGGCGCAACGCGATCCAGCTGTGCAGCGGCGGGCGCATCGAGGACCTGCACGCGGGCTCCCAGCGCACGGATCTGAAAAGCGAGATCTATTCGGGCTATGCCTCCACCATCCACGCGCTGACGGCCACGATCGACACCAAGGACCATTACACGTTCAACCACTCCAACAACGTGGCGTATTACGCGTCCGAGCTGGCCATGGCGCTGGGCAGGACCCCGGAATCCGCCGAGATTGTGCGCGAAGCGGCGCTGCTGCACGACATCGGCAAGATCGGCATTGACGAAAGCATCCTGAACAAAACCGGCAAGCTGACGCAGGACGAAATGTCCCTGATGCGCGAGCATGTGAGCAAATCGGTGAGCATCATCAGCCACCTGCCCAGCCTGGACTATGTGATCCCCGCGGTGCTGGGCCACCACGAGCGCTTTGACGGCACGGGGTACCCCCGCGGGCTCAGGGGCGAGGACATCCCGCTGCTGGCGCGCATCCTGTGCGTGGCCGACGCTTTTGACGCGATGCTGTCAACCCGATCGTACAAGAAGGGGCTACCGGTGGAGGAGGCGCTTACCCGCCTGGAAGCCAACAGCGGCACCCAGTTTGACCCGCGGCTGGTCGACCGGTTTGTGGCGCTGATCCGCGAGGGCGGCATCCAAGTGATCCACCCCAACGGGGAAGCCGCCAAGGTGTAGCGGCCCATCCACAGGCAAACGCCCGGCGCGGGTTAAACCGGCCGGGCGTTTATGTTTGCTTTTCTCTATTCCTTCATGGTCAATACGAGTGTGTAGCGGCCGGCGGGCATGGCGTGCGCCCTACCCGGCGTGGCCTTTTTGCCGTTGATGGTCATGCTTGCGGTGTCGCTGGGCGCTTTGAACGAGGCCTCCGCGTCAAAGGGCACCAGCACGTCCATGTGCAGCTGATGATCCTTGTACGCCCAGGACATCTCATAGGTGCCGGCGGCGCTCATGTACTTGGCCTCCACCGAGCGCATGCGCGGGTCGGGCATGGGGGCGATTACCGCGCGCTTGAAGCCCGGCGCATTGGGGTCGGGGTTTAGGCCCACCATGTAGCGGTACATCCACTCCACGATGGAGCCGTAGGCGTAGTGGTTCATGCTGTTCATGCCGGTGTCGCTGACCAGGCCGTTGGGCAGCACGCTGTTCCAGCGCTCCCACACGGTGGTGGCGCCCATGTTGACCTCGTACAGCCAGCTGGGGTAATCCTCATTGAGCAGCAGCGTATAGGCGATGTCATTCAGCCCATTGTCCGACAGCACTGAGGGCAGGAAATAGGTGCCCACAAACCCGGTGTCCAGGTGGAACTTGCGGTTGGCCAGCTTCTTTTTCAGGTCGCCGATCAGCCGCTCCCGGTGCTTGGAGGGCACGAGGTCAAGCTTCAGCGCAATGGCCATCGCGGTCTGCGTGGGCTCCGAGATGCGGCCGGTGGCGGTGAAAAACTCCTTGCGGAAGGCGGCCTTGATCTCCCGAGCCAGCTGGGTATAGCGCGCTGCGTCCTCCTGGTAGCCCAATGCCTTGGCGGCCTTGGCCGTGAGCATGGTGGAGTAATAGTAGTACGCGCTGGCCACATAGTATGCGTCGGTGCCGCCGAAGGGCGACCCCTGCACCGGGTTGTCCAGCGCCAGCCAGTCGGCGAAGTGGAAGCCGCAGCGCCACAGGCGCTCGCTGTTGCAGTGGGTGTCGTCCTGCTTCTTGATCCATTCCACCCACAGCTTCATGTTGTCATACTGCCGCGCCAGCAGCGCCTTGTCGCCAAAGAACTGGTACACCGTCCACGGGATCATCGTGGCGGCGTCGCCCCAAGCGCAGGAGCCGGACGGGCTGTCCCGGAACGGCATGTCGGTGCGCTTGCGGCCGATCTGCCCCAAAACATCCGGCACCACATGCGGAACGGAGCCGTCCAGCTCCTGCTGCTCCAGCAGCATGTCGTGCAGGTATTTTTTGAAGAACGCCGGTGTGTACATGTTGTAGGACGCCGTGGGCGCGAACACCTGCGCGTCGCCCGTCCAGCCCATGCGCTCATCGCGCTGCGGGCAGTCGGTGGGCACGTCCAGGAAGTTGCCCTTCTGGCCCCAGCGGGCGTTGGCGATCAGGCGGTTGACCTTGCTGTTGCTGGTTTTGAGCGTCCCGATCTCGTCCAGGTCGGAGTGGATCACGCAGGCGGTGAACGCTTTGGCGTCTACCTTCGTCATACCAGTGACTTTGACAAACCGGAAGCCGTAGAAGGTGAAGTGCGGGCGCACATGCGCGGGCCTGCCGGCGGAGATGTAGTGGTATTCCTGCTTGGCGGTGCGCAGGTTTTCGTTGTAGAAGTTGCCATGCTGCAACAGCTCCCCGTGCTGCAGCATGACCTTGCTGCCGCGCGGGAGGTTCACGTCAAACTCCACCCAGCCGGTCAGCACCTGACCAAAGTCCAGCACGGTCTCCCCGGCCGGGGTGGTGAGCACCTTGGGGTTCTTGATGGTTTCAATCACGCGCACGGGGGGGCTTAAGCGGTCGGTCAGCTTGCCCTTGGGCTTGATGCCCTTGACGGCCTTGTCCTTGAGCCGCGCGCCTTCCTTGCGGGCGTCCCAGGTTTCGCCGTCATAGATGTTGCTGGCCATCGCCGGCCCGCGCGCGCACAGCCAGCTTTCGTCGGTGCCCACGGTCAGCGTGCTGCCGTCCGCCATGGTCACGCGCAGCTCGGCCAGCAGCTGCATGCCGTCGCCGTAGATTTTGTCGATGTCCCGGCCAAAGCCGAACCTGCCGCTGTACCACCCGCTGCCCAGCATGGCGCTGATCACGTTCTTGCCGGGGCGCAGCAGCTCGGTCACGTCATAGGTCTGCACCTGCACCCAGTGGTTGTAGTCGTTGAAGAACGGCGCCAGGATTTCGTCGCCGGCCTTGACGCCGTTGATGCTGGCTTCATACACGCCCAGCGCGGACGCATACAGCCGGGCGCTTTTGACCGGGCCATCCACGGTAAACGTGGTGCCCAGCACCGGGTGCACGCTGTCCTCGTAGGGGGCGGCAATCCACTGCCCCTTGAAATGCTCGTTGCGCTTGCCGGTCTCAAACCAGCTGGCGGCCTGCGCGGTTTCGCCCGCGTCGCTTTTGACCGTCACGCGGTAGTGGTACCGGGTGCGCGGGGCCAAAGACAGTTCCGGCGTTACGCCCACGCTGCTTAAGTCTGCCTGTTCGCCGCTGTCATACAGGGTGTCCGCAAATGCGCTGTCCCGGCTGATTTCCAGGCGCGCCGATGCCTGCTTTTTGCCGCGCGCGCCCTCCACCGTCCAGGTGAAAGTGGGCTGGTCCAGCGCGAAGCCCATCGGTTCGGTCAGGTGGTCGCATCGAAGGTTTCTGATCCTCATGGCGTTTCTCCTTTTCGTCGTGGTGATATGAAATTGGGCCTACTGGTCTGCAAACAAAGGAAACAGCGTGCGCATCATGTTCAGTGCCATCACGCCCACGCGGTGGTCGCGAACCAGGCTGCTGCCGTTGGTGGTGATCACCATGGCAAAGCCGCTCTCCGGCACCGTGTACAGGTTGAGGATCGCGGCCTTGCTCATGCCCTGGTGGCCGTATACCGTTCTGCCGGGCAGGATAAAGGTGTTGCGCTCCATGAACAAGCCGTAGGGGCTTTCCCCGGTGACGGACTGGCCCAATGTGTTCTGCGCAGTGCGCATGGCCTGCACGCTTTCGGGCTGTAAAATGCGCACATCCCCGAAGCTGCCGTCCCCGCACAGCAGCGCCGCGATCTTGGCCAGATCCCGCGACCGGATCCAGATATCGCCCACCGTGGTGCGGTAATGCCTTTCGGGATCGGCAAAATCCTCATAGGTTTCCTTGATGTAGTTGCTGGCGGCGCGGTACAGCTTGCCGTTGGTATACTGCCCGGAAACATCCTGGGGGTCCAACAGCAGGGAGGCCGAATACGACGCATCAATGCCCAGCGGGCCAAAGACATTGTCGCGCATATAGCTGTTCACGCTCTGCCCGCTGGCGGCTTCCATCATGGCTCCCACCAGCCCCGCGCCAAAGTTGGAGTAGACGTATTTGTCGCCGGGTTTCTGGTCCAGGAAATTGCCGCGGCGCTTGAGGCTGTAATCCAGCATGTCGCGCACGGTGTTGCGGATGCCGGAATACCCGCCGCCCTCGCTGACGCTCAGCGTGTGCGACATGGCCTGCCGCAGGGTCAGCGGGATGTTGGGGTAGTACGGGTTTTTGATCTCATAGCCGAAATAGGCGGATATGTCCTGATCCAGGTCCAGCAGGCCGCGCTCGACCAGCTGCATGGCGCCCACGCCGCTGATCAGCTTGGTGACGCTGGACAGGCGGAAATACGTGCGCTCGTCCACCGGCTCGCGGCGGCTTAATTGCTTGTAGCCATAGTCGCGGGCGTATACGATCTGCCCGTGCATCACGATCACCAGCGATCCGCCGGTGGTTTTTCCGCGCCGGAACAGCTGGTCGACTTGCTCGTCCATCGTCAGGGCGCCTGCGGTCAATGGCATCAGCGCCAGCAGCAGCGCGGCAACGCAAAGGAAGCTTCCGGCCCTTTTCAGGCGCGTGCTCCTCATGACTGTGCGTGCAGCGTGCGCAGGCAGGCCAGCGCGTCGGCGGCCTCGGCCACAAAATCGCCCTGCACGTTGGCTTCCAGGCTGATCGTGCCGTCATAGCCCACGCGCTCAAGCGCCGCAAACACCTCGGCGAGGTTCTCATGCGCAGCCATTGAGGGCATGCCGCGGCGCAGCGCGTTGGCCACGTGCACATGCGCAAGGTACGGCCCAGCGTCCACGATGTTGGCGATGGGCTCATACGACAGGTTCATGTGATGGGTGTCGGCCAGCGCCTTAATGCCCGCCCTGCCCACGCGCCGCGCCAGCGCGGCGGCTTCGGGCACGCGGTTCAATATGTTGGTTTCCTGGCGGTTCAATGGTTCCAGCGCCACGGTGACACCGGCGGGCTCCACAATGTCGGCCAATCTGGTCAGAAACTCCGCCATCTGGTCGATGCCACGAGACAGCGCCGTGCCCGGCGGCACGTTGCGCGCCCCGGACGACCCCAGCACCACGGTGCGGGTGCCCAGCGCGGCCATGCGTGCCACGGCATCCCGCGCGTAGGTCAGCGCGGCACTATGGTCGGCGTTGGGCCCGGTCAGGCGGATGTGCCCGGGAAAGAACACGTTCATGCACAGGCAGGGCAGCGACAGGCGCGCCAGGGCGTCTTTCAGCTGCGCAAAGCCTTCCTCATCCAGCGCCATTACGTGCGTGCAGGCCAATTCGGCATAGTCAAAACCAATGGTCTTTACTTCCTCCAGCCTGGACAGGTTGGGCTTCCCGCCCTCCCCGGCCACGCTGACGCAGCAGCCAAACAACATGGACCTATCCCCTTTCCTCCGGCGGCGGCATGGTTTTCTTTTCGCATCAGTATAGCATAAAAGCGCGCTGCGTATGAAGCGCGGGGTTCAGCGCGCGGCGTCGCCGTAGGCGTCTGTAAAGCCGATGCCCATCACTTCGTTCTGCGGGCGCGCGTTGTCCTTGATGCCGGAGTTGTCCAGCTGGTTCAACTGCTTGCCCATGAACACCATGGCGCTGGTCCACCCGCCGTCCAGGTTGAACGCCGTGGTGCAGCCCAGATCGGCCATCAACTCTGAAAGCTCCATGCACGACATGCCCTTGGACGGGCGGATGCGCCCTTCCACGATGACGGCGAAATAGTGCCCTTTTCTCACCATGCCGATGGCCGCGCGGGGCTGGGGCGTGGTGCCGTAGTACACATACGAGGTGTTGATCTCGCCGTCGCGGATCAAATACGGCCCAAAGGACAGCACGTCCATTGCGCCCAGGTCGACCAACTCCTGCGCGGTTTTCTCCCGCGCCTTGTACACGCGCATGTCGCCGTCCGGGAATAGGGCCAGCATGTCCAGCGGCGGGTAGGTGTTGCGCTTTTCCGACGCGGGGATGTCCACCAGTATCTCCCCCTGCCGGATTGCCACGCCCACGGCCTGCCGGTATTTGTTGCGGTTGGAGGCGGACAGGCGGTAGATAAAATAATCCCCGTCCATCGTGAACACCAAATTGTGGTTTTTGGCGATCGTCACGGGTTTCTCGTAGTATTTGGTGCGGTCCTTGAGGATGTTTTCGTGGTCGTGGCTGTACATGCGCAGCGGCGTGGCGCCGTCCTTGACGAAGATCTCCGCCGTCAGCCAGCGCATGCGCGGGTTTTCCTGGACGTGCCTGGTGATCTCGATGCGCAGTTCCTGTGAGGCGTACCGCCAGACGCCGTTTTCCGCGTCGATAAAGACAAACTCGGTTTCGCCGTCGGGCAGGAAGCCCTCTGGGGTTAAAGTGGGGAAGCCCTCGTAGCTCTGGGAAAATGCAACCAGCGGCATCAAAACGCATGCCAGCAGAAGCGCGGCCAGGCGCTTTGCGGTCATTTGCTGACCTCCGGGAAGGGCACATACTCGCCGGTGTCATAGATTTCCCGGATGACGGTATAGCGCGGGTGCCTGCGCCAGCCGTGGCTGGTGGAGCGGCTCCACTCATATACAATCTGGGTGTCGGGCAGCGCGGCTTCCAGCTCGGCCTTCTGCTCTTCCGTCAGATACCGGTCGGGCAGCCAGAGGCGCTCGAGCTGCTTTAGGCCAAACAGCGGCGTCACGTCACGGATTTCGTTAAAACAGATGTTCAGATCCAGCAATTCCGTCAGGCCGCTTAACGGCGACAGGTCGGTGAACCGGTTGGCGAACACCTCCAGGTATTGCAGGTGCGCAAGCGACGCGATGGGCGTCAGGTCGGTGATGTAGTTGTCCGCCAGGATCAGCACGCGAAGCTCCGGCACGTCGTACAGAAAGCTCAGGTCGTCAATCGCGTTGTGGCCCACGTCCATGCTTTTCAAGTTCTTCAGAAACTTGACGCCCCGGAACAGATGGGTGGGCTGGCGCTTGTCCTCCGGGGTGTTCATCGTGGAAAACGCGGTTTTCTCGGTGGACACGGTGGCGCGCACCAGCCCGAAACGCACGCCGAAGGTGACGTTGGGGAACTCCGCGTGCAATTCCTCCAGCTGTTCGAGGCTCACGCGGCTGGCAAACATGCGCACAGATTCCAGGTTGGGCAACTGCTTTAAGTACCCGGTCAGCTTTTTGATGTTGACGATGCGCAGGTCGCCAAAGTCCACTTCCTTTGCATCCCGTGGAACCGACACGTTGGTGTACATCTGGATTTCGTCCGACGCGGACGCGACAGAAAAAGCCATCATCAGGCACAGGGTCAGCGCGCACAGGCGCGAAAATGCTTTCATATCTGTCCTCCGCTCAGCGCTCTTTGTCGGTGCGCACCAGCTCCGACAGGCCGATGCCCAGGATGTCCGGCTGCTTGCGCACGAACTTGTAACCGTTAAACTCGCCCGGCTCGTTGATCACCGTGCCCATGAACACCATGCAGGTGGTCTGCCCGCCGTCCAGCGTGAAGGCGTCGGTGACGCCGCGCTTGAGCATGCGCTCGGCCATGAACAGGCAGTCGGCGCCCACGCTTTGCTTGTGCCGGCCTTCCACGGTCATCGCGATAAAATGCCCCGGCGCGATCATGCCGGCGGACACGCGCGGCTCCTGCCCCTTGAAGCGCTTGAGCAGCCGGTCATCCATCACGCCGTCGCGCACCAGAATGGGCCCAAACGCCATCACGTCCAGCGCGCCGCGCTCCAAATACTCCTTGCTGCCCATTTCCTTGGGGTAGCGCACCTCCATGCGGCCGTCCGGGTACAGCGACAGCTCGTCCAGCGGCGGCTGTCCCTGCACGCGCTTGGCATAGGTGTTGGAGGAGATCACCTTGCCGTTCCTGATGATCATGCCCAGCGGGATCTTGCTGCCGATGCGGAAGTTGAAATAGTCCCCGCTCACGCCCAGCACCACGCGGTGCATGCGCGCGATCAGCTGCGGGTACTCGCGCCCCGCCCGGGGATGGTCAAGGTTTGCCGAAAAAGCGCGGAACACATCCGCCCGCGATTTGACCTCGGCCTCCAGCCATACCAGCTTGCCGCGTTCGGTGACGGTTTTCAGCCGGTAGATCTCCACCCGCAGCGTGGGCGACAGGTATGCCCACACGCCAGCCTCCGGGTCCTCATGCACAAACTCATCGCGCGCCACCACGCCGGGCACCAGATATCCCTCTGCGTCCGTTTCCGGAAACCCGGCAAAATCCGGCGCCTTCTCAATGCCCTCAAACATATCTGCGTCTGCCGCGAACCCTGCAGGCATCAGCAGTACTAGCGCCAGCACCAGCGTCATCAGGCGTTTCAGCATGGTCCCTCCTGTGTGTGAACAATCAGCCCCAAGTATAGCCAAAGCGCCTGGCCGTGTAAAGGCAGGCGCATGGCGCAACTCCAAATGTTTGCAATGGCTGCCGCCTAAAACACCACCCGGTAGGTCTTGATCTGATAGGGTTTGATGTATACGGTGCAGGCGTTGTTGACCACTTCCACGGTTTGCTCCTCGCGTTCCATCAGGTCGCATTCGGTGACGGAGGCGGGGGGGAGGGCGAAGGTGATGTGGATGGGGCCGCGGGCGCCGGCGCTTTCGTAGATGCGCAGGATGATGCCGTTGCTGTCCTCGGCTTGCTTGATCGTGTCCAGCACCGCGTGGTCGCTGGCAAGACGCGCCAGCGGGCCGGGCAGGCCGTTGCCGCTGCCGGCGTGGGTCTCCATGGGTACGTTCAGGCGGTAGGCTTCGCGCACGGTGCCGGTGCGCCAGTCGCCGGCGTGGGGGTAGAGGGCATAGGTAAATTCCTGCATGCCCTGGTCGGCAAAAGGATCGGGAAAGCTGGGCGAGCGCAGCAGCGTCAGGCGCATGCGGTTGCCCAGGATGTCATAGCCGTACTTGGAATCATTCAGCAGGCTGACGCCGTAGTTGCCCTCGGACAGGTCGGCCCAGCGGTGGCCGCACGCCTCGAACTTTGCCCGGTCGTAGCTGGTGTTGCGGTGGGTGGGGCGCGTGATCGCGCCAAACTGGATTTCGTAGGTGGCGTGGCTGGCATGGATGTCCACCGGGAACGCGCATTTGAGCATCGTGTCGCGCTCCTGCCAGTTGACGCGGGTGACAAAATCCAGCCGCCGCGCGCCGGGGCGCAGCACGATGTCCTGCGTGATGGTGGTTTCGCCATGCGTCCATATGACTTGCAGCGCCGGGCTGCCGTCGGGCCGGGTGATGGTTTCGATGCTTTGGGCGCCGGGCAGCTCCATGCCCCGGTCCTGATAGGTCGCGCGCGTGCTGCTTGTCATACAGCCGGGCGATGGTGCCGTCCGGGGCCAGCGCCACCAACAGGGCATCATTTTCCAGCGTGTGCCCGGTGACAGTGGTTTGACCGGATTCCCGCAGGGTTTTCCCACAGAAGAACGGCGCGACGCCCCGTTCCTCGTAGGGGCCGAAGTTCCATTGGTCGTTGCCCGCGCCCGCGTGCGCGGACAGCGCGGCCATCACATCGTCCATCAGCGCCTGGGCGCGCGAGGTCAAATCCTCGTAGGTTTCGCGGCACTCTTCGTACACCGCGTGGATGGACGAGCCGGGCAGGATGTCGTGAAACTGCAGCGTCAGCATCTCCCGCCACAGGTCGCTGATTTGTTCCATCGGGTAGGGATGTTGCAGGTACACATGCGCGGTCGCGCAGGCGATCTCCAGCTTGCGCAGCAGCAGTTCCATCGCGCGGTTGCATTTTTTGACAAAAGCCTGGGATGTATAGGTGCCGCGGTGGTT
>JAGVSV010000299.1 GCA_019137115.1 Bacillota bacterium | reverse complement strand
CACTGGCTGACCACGCCCAGCGATTTCCCTTCGGTATCCATCGGCTGCGCCGGCGCCCCGCCTTCTGCGACCGCGCCCAGCATCATAGCCAGGCACATCAAAACCACACAGCCCAAAGCCATCAAACGTTTCATGGGTGCCTCTCTGTTTGTCTCTTATTCTAAAATCATGATCGCATAACCGGTGCGGCGGAACAAGCGAATAACGGTGTTCAGTTGCAATGGTTTTGTAAATGCTGTTGCGTCCGCGCCACACCAAACGAAAACCGCCACAGCGAAAACCGCCGCAACTTGCGCTGCGGCGGCGTAATCGAAAAGTGGAACGTACGCTGTTTGGTCAACCGTACCCTGCATGAAACACACGACTCATCTGGGGTGGTACCGGAGATGTTGCTCCCTCAATTCGCCATTGTTGTTCCGCGGCGCTGCCGCTTGCGGAACTCGGTGGCTCATTGGGGTGCCACACCGCCTTCATCCGCCACAGGCGGCCGCGGTGTTCTGCCCCCGTAGCGTTAGCGTAAAGGAATCATACCTTAATCCATGCCCCTTGAACAGAAATCTCCAGATTACTGTTCACAGGTCGTCCCCCCTAAACGGAATCGTTAGATTTCCCTTTATTCGTCGTCGTCCTCTTCCTTTTCGGAGCTCTCAATGATCTTCTTGGCCACATCAGCGGGCACTTCCTCATAGCGCTCAAAGGCCATGGTGAAGCTGCCGCGCGCCTGGGTCATGCTGCGCAGGTCGGTGGCGTACTTGAACATTTCAGACATGGGCACCTCGGCGACCACCTGCTGCATGCCGGATACCTGGTTCATGCCCATGATGCGGCCGCGGCGCTTGCTGACATCGCCCATGACGTCGCCCATGTATTCATCCGGCACCAGCACTTCCACGTGCATGATGGGCTCCAAGAGCACGGGGTTGGCTTCGGTGCAGCCCTTGCGGTACGCGATGCGCGCGGCGGTGCGGAACGCCATCTCAGACGAGTCCACCGCGTGATAGCTGCCATCGTACAGCTTGGCGCGCAGGCCCACCATCGGGTAGCCCGCCAGCACGCCCTTGCGGATGTTCTCGCGCAGGCCCTTTTCCACGGAGGGGATAAAGTTGCGCGGCACCACGCCGCCCACGACGGCGTCGACAAACTCAAAGTCCACATTGGTGTCCGGCAGCGGCGAAAACTCGATCCACACGTCGCCGAACTGGCCGTGGCCGCCGGTCTGTTTCTTGTGGCGGCCCTGGGTGGACACGGTCTTGCGGATGGTCTCCCGGTACGGGATGCGCGGGTCTTTCAGCTGCGCCTGGGCGCCAAACTTGCTGGCCAGCTTCGCGCACACCACGTCCAAATGCAGTTCGCCCTGGCCGGACAGGACCGACTCGGTCGTTTCGGCGTTCTTTTCCACGGTGATGGAGGGGTCTTCCTCCGCCATGCGCGCAAGGCCGGTGAACACCTTGTCCTCCTCGCCCTGTTTGGCGGCGAACACCGCCTTGGAGAAGCTGGGCGCCGGGAAATCAATGGGCGGGTACTTGACGGCCTGGTTGGGGTCGCTCAACGTGTCGCCGGTGGCGGTGTACTGCAGCTTGCTCAGCGCGCCGATGTCACCGGCGTTGAGGATCTGCACGTTGGTTTGCTTCTTGCCGCGCTGCATGTACAGCCCGCCGGATTTCTCCGTGCGCTCGCTGGTGGCGTTGTACAGCGGCGTGGCGGGCGTCAAGGTGCCGGACATCACCCGCACCAGCGACAGCTTGCCCACGAACGGGTCGGCGATGGTCTTGAACACAAATGCGCTGAACGGCTCGCCATTGTCGCACGTGCGCGTAACGGCATCGCCGGACTTGGGATCGGTGCCCTCGGTGACGGTACCTTCCGGCGAGTTGGTGTAGTTCACCATCATGTCCATCAGCGTGGGGATGCCCACACCGGTCAGCGCCGAGCAGCACACCACGGGCACGATCTGCCCGGATTTCATGCCGGCGCGGAAACCGACCAGCACTTCCTCGGGCGTGAGGGAGCCTTCCTCAAAGTATTTTTCCAGCAGCGTATCATCCGCCTCGGCAGCGGCTTCGGTCATCTCCGCCAGCGCTTCCTCGATGGCGTCGGCCGTGGTGCCAGGCACGGGCACTTCCTTAACGGCCTTGCCGCTGCCCTCATAGGCTTTGTTTTCCAGGATGTTGATCACGCCGTTGAACTGCGGGCCGGCGCCGATGGGCACGATCAGCGGCACCACGGAGCTGCCGAACTTGTCGCGTAGCTCCGCCAACACCTTGCTGAAGTCCGCGTTCTCGCGGTCCATCTGGTTGACGATGAACATGCGGCCCACGCCGTTCTGCCCGGCATAGTCCCAGGCTTTTTCCGCGCCCACCGTGACGCCGGACACGGCGCCCACGACAATCGCCGCCGTCTGCACCACGCGCAGCGGGCCAAACAGCTCGCCGATAAAGTCAAAGTAGCCCGGCACGTCGATCAGGTTGATCTTGGCCTTCTTCCACTCCACAGGCGCAACGGCGGCGCTGATGGAGATACCGCGCTTGGTTTCCTCCTGGTCAAAGTCGGTGACGGTGCCGCCATCCTCCACCCTGCCCTGGCGGTCGATCGCCCCGGACGCAAACAGAAGGGATTCCGTCAGCGTGGTTTTGCCCTCGCTGCCGTGGCCCAACAGCGCAATGTTCCGAATGTCCTGTGTCCCGAAGTCAGCCATGTCCGTTCCCCCCGTGATGAAAATATGATAACGCGTAGTCGTTTACACAAAGCATATTCTACCACACGGCGGGGCTTGGCACAACTGCGTGGGGGACGGGTTTGGACGGGTTTGTGGGGTTTTGTGCGGTGAGGCAGCGGGCGTGATTGTCAGGGGCCAGGTCAAGCAATGGGTGGGGTAGTGTGACGTGGAGTGATTTGGGGCGTGCGAGAGGTCTATGCAATCTTCATCCGGCGCCGGACGACATTCACAGCACCCTCCCATACCCATTGCCGTACTGCGACCTTGTTCGCACCCGTTTCTTGTGATTTTTTCGCCCGATACATATTGCATCTGTTTTAGTGTATACGACAAACGCCTGTTTTGCGGTTCATAAACATGATTATTTTCCATAATAGTGCTTGCCTATTCCGCATAATTCATGATACCATGCCGCCATCGGTCGTTTATTTATGGCCAAACGAGAGGATCAGAGGAGGATACGATGAGGAGATTGTTGTGTCTTTTGACTTGCCTTGCGCTGGTAACCGGGGTGGGTGCGGGCGCGGTCACCGCGCGCGCGGAAT
>JAGVSV010000189.1 GCA_019137115.1 Bacillota bacterium | reverse complement strand
TCCCCGCCCACCAGCTTGACCGCGCCGATCTCGATGATGCGGTCATTGAGCGGGTTTAGGCCGGTGGTTTCAAAGTCGAGCACCACGATGGTCTGGTCAATCGGGGAGTCGTCAGCATTGGTTACCACATCGGCTTCGTCAATCAGGTTGACCTCCACGCCCGGGATCAGCTTAATGTTGCGCTTGGCGGCTGCGGCAAATGCTTCGGGGAACGCCTGCAGCACGCCGTGGTCGGTGATGGCGACCGCCTGATGCCCCCAATCCGCCGCGCGGTTGATCAGTTCGGTGGGCGACATGATGCCGTCCAGCGCGCTCATCTGGGTGTGCGCGTGCAGCTCCACGCGCTTCGCCGGGGCGTTGTCCCCCCTTTTGGGCAGGTGGAACTGCATGATCTCATCCGGGCGCAGCACCAACTCATTCTCAAACCGGTCATGCTGGCACTGACCGCGCACCTTTAGCCCCTCATTGGGCACGATCATGGCAATGGACGCCTCCATTTTGGCGATGTCGGCTTCGCTGGGCGCTACGGTTTCATCGCCCCTACGGCGCCTGCCGCCGAAGAAGACTTTGCAGCGGATGCTGTCAGTGCCATCGGTCATGGTGAACATCATCAGCACCGCTTCCTTGGCGGGAAGGTCCTTGCGCTCCACGGATACCACCCGGCCTGCCACAATGACGGTGCCGGATGTTTCGGTCAAGCCCACGATGGGCACGGGATCCCCGGTAAACTTCCGACCCTTGATGGCTTTGGGCTGATCAGGATCGGGCTTCTGGGCGGCGCGCTGCTTCTCCTGTTCCTGACTGATGGTCTCCAGCTCCTGCTCGCGCATCTGGCGCACGCGCTCCATGCGCGCGACATAGTCGCTGCGCACGCGAAAATCAATGGCCGGCGTGATGCGGAACACGTCATAGATGGCCTGCTTCAGCACATCCTGCGCGGTGGACTCCTTCAGGAACGAGATGGCAAACTCGTCTGGCATCTCCAGGATCAACGCGCCGTTTTCCCCAATCCAGACTGCGTCCGTCAGCCAGGGCGCGGCAGAGGGGTGTGCGCGCAGAAGGATGTCGGTCAGCACGTCGCGGTAACGCTGGGGATCGGCCAGAAATGATTCCGCCAGCGCGGGCGATGCCACGCGTACGGAGAATCTAAGCCGGGGAAACACCTCCTGGATGACCTTGCGGATGGCCATGAACTGCTCGCGGCCGACAAGCTGCAGGGATGAAAAAAAGATCACCGCCCGATTGCGCTCCACCTGGTATTCGATGCGTTCAAACTGCAGCTTGTCCCGGAAATCGGGCAAGGCCTGATAGATTCTTTCCAGGATATCCTCTGTGTTCATGATGTCTCCGTTGGTTGGTTTGCGCGTTCCTCCAGAAACTGGTTGACATGGTCGATCAGCGCGTCGGTGGGGTCGCCTTCCACGCGGCACACGAACTGGCCGCGCATGTAGATCGCGCCGGCCCCGTCCCCGCCGCAGTAGGCCACATCGGCATCGCGGGCTTCGCCCGGCCCGTTGACCACACAGCCCATCACCGCCACCCGAACGGGCACCCGCAGATGCGCCAGGCGCTTCTCCACCTGCCGCGCCACGTGCGCCACATCATACCGGCTGCGCCCGCAGGTGGGGCAGGACACCAGCTGCAATCCGGCGTGCAGGTTCAGCGCTTTCAGAATGTCCTTTGCCGCCGCCACTTCGGGCACCGGCGATCCGGTCAGCGAAACGCGGATCGTGTTGCCGATGCCATCCAGCAGCAGCGCGCCGATGCCGATGGCGGACTTGATCGTCCCTGTGCCGGGCAAACCGGCCTCGGTGATGCCCACGTGCAAAGGGTAATCAAACAGTTGGTCCGCCAGCCGGTAGGCGTTCACACACAGCGCCAGGTCGCTGGCCTTGAGCGAGAGCACGATGTCCTGAAACCCCGCCTGTTCCAGCAGCGCAATGTGCTCACGGGCGGCTTCCACCATCGCTTCGGGTGTCGCACCGCCGTGCTTGTCCACCAGGTGCCGGGGCAGGGAGCCCGCGTTCACGCCGATGCGGATGGGCACATGGTGGGCTTTTGCACAGTCCGCCACGCGGCGCACGTGCTCCTGCTTGCCCATGTTGCCGGGGTTGATGCGCAGCTTGGCGATGCCAGCTTCAATGGCGGCAATCGCAAGCGTGTGGTCAAAGTGAATGTCCGCCACCAGCGGCACAGGGCTTGCCGCAACCAACGGGGGCACGGCGCACGCGCAATCGGCATCGTACACCGAAATGCGCACCAGGTTGCACCCGGCGTCCGCCAGTTCCTTAATCTGGGCGCTGGTCGCCGCCACATCGGTGGTCAATGTGTTGGTCATGGACTGGATGCTGATCGGGGCGTTGCCGCCGATTTCAACCCCGCCCGCAAATACTGAACGCTTCACGCGCATGCTGTATGCCCTCCGACTACTGGAACAGTCGCAGGATGTCGCGGAAGTTAATCCAGATCATCAAGCCAAACAGGATCACCATGCCGATGGCGTGCACATAGGCTTCCCGCTTGACGGGTTTGCCCCGGATGGCCTCCCACAGCAAAAACAGCAGGCGACTGCCGTCCAGACCGGGGATGGGCAGCAGGTTCACCAGGCCAAGGTTAACCGAAATTAGGCTCATCAGGTACAGGTAGCCTTCTATGCGCGACTGGCGCGTTTCCTCCACGATCATGCGGGTGACGCCCACAATGCCGGATACATCGCCCAAGCCTTCCCCGCGGAAAATCAGGTTGCGCAGCGCGTCCAGAATAACCGTGCCTGCCGTCACGCACAGGGTGTAGGCCGCCTCCAGCACCTCACCTGGCGAACCCCGCACCCATTCCACCGGCGCGGCTTGTTGAATCTGGATGCCCATCAGGTAGCGGCCCTCCCGCGCGTCATACAGCGGCGTCACCGAAACGATATGCTCGGTGGCGGCGTCGCCTTCCCCGCGCAATACGGTCATCTCCATCGGGAAAGCGTTGGCTTCAGCCAGCGTGGCAATCACGCGGCTCAGGTTGTCGGTGATGGGGATATCATTGACCTTGATGATCTGGTCACCCGCCATCATGCCGCCCATCTCGGCCGGGCTGCCCTGATTGACGCTGACGGCGTGAGTGGTAAAAGGGCCCGTTACGCGTGGCACGCCGGAGAGCGCATAGAACATCGTCGCCACCAGAAACGCCAGCACCAGGTTCATCACCGCGCCCATCAGCACGGTCACGAAGCGCTTCCAGACCGCGTAGTCGCCGAAGTTGCGCGGGTCGCCTTTGTATTTGCCTTC
>JAGVSV010000171.1 GCA_019137115.1 Bacillota bacterium | reverse complement strand
GGTTGGGTCGTGAGGTTTGCCCCGATGATGCGGATCATCCCGGTCATTGGAGGGCAGCCTTCTCTCGGGCCGTGTTGCATGCCCTCCCTCTCCAAAGGGATATTAACTTTACTATTTTGGATTATTATATAATTATATTGCCTTTCTGTCTATTTGAAGGCATCACAGCACAAGGCATCCTTAAAACCCTTAAAACCTCCTTTTGTGGCTTTTTGCGCTCGCAATCCCTTGCCGCGCCTCACTTTTTGGCGGCGAGGTTTTAAGGATGCAGCATACTGAAAACCTACGCGTTATCCTTAAAACCTCCCCGATGGCGTTTGCGGTCAGGACGCTTCCCTGCAACGCACTCCCTGGCGGCGACGGTTTGAGGATGAAGTCATACTCGAAACCCACACGGTATCCTTAAAACCCTTAAAACCCTTAAAACCTCTTTTTGTGGCTTTTTGCGCTCGCAATCCCTTGCCGCGACTCACTTTTTGGCGGCGAGGTTTTAAGGATGCGGGCATACTGAAAACCTACTCGGCATACTGACAACATGCCCCTCCTCAGTACAGCACCAGATACCGGTCCAGCTCCCAGCTGCTGACACGGGTGGAGTATTCGGCCCATTCGGTTTGCTTGCCGTCCAGGTAGCGCTGCGCCACGTGCGCGCCCAGGGTGTTCATCACCAGCTCGTCTTCGCGCATGGCGGCCATGGCTTCCAGCAGGGAGCCGGGCAGGCTGGCGATGCCCTGCTGCCCGCGCTGCTCGGCGCTCATGTGGAAGATGTTTTCGGCGATTTCCGGCGGCGGGGTCAGCTGGTTTTTGATGCCGTCCAGGCCGGCCGCCAGGCACACCGCCAGCGTCAGGTACGGGTTGGCGGAGGGGTCGGGGCTGCGCAGTTCCAGGCGGGTGGTCCGCCCGCGGCTGGCGGGGACGCGGATCAACACGCTGCGGTTGCTGGACGACCAGGCCAGATAGCACGGCGCTTCATAGCCCGGCACCAGCCGCTTGTAGGAATTGACCAGCGGGTTGGTGATGGCGCTCATGCCGCGCACGTGAGCTAGCAGCCCGGCGATGAAATAGTACGCGTCCTTGGACAGCCCGCGCTGGCCGTGCGGGTCGTCAAAGATATTGCGCACGCCCTCAAACAGGCTCATGTTGACATGCATGCCGGAGCCTGCCACGCCGTAGATGGGCTTGGGCATGAACGTGGCGTGCATGCCGGCCTGCCGCGCCAGCGTTTTGACCGCCAGGCGGAAGGTCATGATGTTGTCGGCGGTTTTGAGCGCGTCGGCGTATTTGAAGTCGATCTCGTGCTGTCCGCCGGCCAGCTCGTGGTGGGAGGCCTCGATCTCAAAGCCCATCTCCTCCAGCGCCAGGCAGATGTCGCGCCGGATGCCCTCGCCGCGGTCCATGGGCGCCATGTCAAAATAGCTGGCTTCATCGCCGGTGTGGGTGGTGGGCTTGCCGTCTTTGTCCAGCTGGAACAGGAAAAACTCACACTCCGGCCCCACGTTGAACGAAAGGCCCATGTCCTCGGCCTGCCGGATGGTTTGCTTCAATACATAGCGCGGGTCGCCCACAAACGGGTCGCCGTTGTGCAGGTGCACATCGCAGATCATGCGCGCCACGCCCTCGTTGCGGGGCACCCAGGGCAGCACGGTGAACGTGTCAAGGTCCGGGTACAGGCGCATGTCGCTCTCCTCAATGCGCGCAAACCCCTCGATGGAGCTGCCGTCGATGGTCACCTGGTTGTCCAGCGCGCGCGTTAATTGCGAGGAAGTGATCGCCACGTTCTTCAGCTGGCCGAAGATGTCGGTAAACTGAAGGCGGATAAAGCGGATGCCCTGTTCCTTGACGATGCGGACGATGTCCTGCCGGTCCATACGTACCCCCTGATGTCCAAATAGGAAAAGGCCGGGTGTTCCGGCCTTACAACGCGCGGCCTGTGACCAACGACAGTATACGAACGGCCATTTTGCCTGTCAAGAAAAAGCCAGGTCAGCGCCCGAACGCGGCAAACACGTTGTCGTGCGTGATGGCGCGCAGGGTGTCATTGGGGACGCCGTCCCGTTCCAGCTGCGGCAGCAGCGTGTCAAACAGCGAGGTATACGGGCGCACATGGCCGCCCTTTGGGTGGCGCGGGTTGTACCACCCGGCGTCCATGCTCAACAGGATCTCCCCGGCAAAGCCATGTTCCACCAGCGGCAGCACCGGGGGCATGTGGCCGGGGGTGTCGTCCAGCGACAGGAAGCACCCGCGCCGCCCCACAGCAAGCAGCCTGTCCATGTCCGTTTCGGCGGATGCGTGGTACCACACAAAGCGGCTGGCGGCGACGCCTTCTTCGGCAAAGATGTCCAGGATGCGGTGCGCGCCGGCGGCGTCGGTGGTGTGGCTGCAGATGGCCGACCCGGTGACCAGCGACGCGCGGCAGGCCGCCCGGATGATCTTTTCCTCACAGGCGGTCACGCCGTCCGGCGAGGTGCCCACCTTGATGAACCCGGCCGCGCACTCCGCGCCCGCGATGCCGTCGGTGAGTTCCTTGGTCATGTGGACAGCCAGCATGTCGATGTCGGCGGCGTGGGTTTCCTGCGTGATCCACGGCTCGCGGTAAAACCCGGTGGCGATGGCCACCGGCAGCCCGGCCGCGTGGGCGATGCGCGCCACAATGTCCGCCCGGCGCCCCACGCCCTCCGGCGTGGCCTCGCACAGCAGCCCCACGCCCAGGGCGCGCGCTTCCATCAGGAAGGGCACCATCACGTGCTGGGCGTCGTTCATGTCGGCCATCAGGTAGGCATAGGCCGCCCCTTCGCCGGTCTCGGTAAAGATGTGCTCGTGGGGCAGCGCCCGGTCAAAGTCCTGGTCGCCCAGCGCGCCGTGGGTGGTATGGATGTAGGCCATGCGGTTTCCCTCCCTGCCATGGATGTGGATAGAGTGTACCACACCGGCGGCGGCAGGGAAACATCTTGAAATATTGCCCCTTGATAGTAGGATATATTTATCCTATCATAGCGTCGAAAGGATGTGACCCCATGCTGATTGACGTGAGCAACCTGATGAGCATCTCGGATGCCAACCGCAACTTTTCCCTGGTGGCCCGGCGCTGTGAAGCCAGCGGCCCCGTGGTGATCCTCAAGAACAACAAGCCCCGTTTCCTGCTGGTGCCGTTCAGCGAAAGCGGCGTGCAGGAAGGGATGGATCTGTTTGATCAGGTCCGGAAAGGAACCGCCATGCGCAAACTCACCTACAAAACCATCACCACCGACCGCCCGGTGGAGCTGCTGGAGCTGACCGTCACGCGCGAAGGTTCGGGCATCCGCCTGAATGCTGACGCGCTCACCGACCAGCGCGCCGCGCGCCAGACCACGCTGTTTCAGGGGTACGCCGCGCTGCAGGCGGCTGCCATGCTTGGGCTGGATGCCGCGCGCCAGATGCTCAACGACCAGGGAGCGCCGGTCTCGCTCCAGGCGCTGGCCATTCCGGAGAAGGAAGACGGCCGCGCGCTGCTGGCGACCTGGTTTTACAGGGCGCTGACCGAAACAAACCCCGAGCGGCGCGTCATGCACCTGTACAACGCCTTCGGCGCGCTGCCGGGCGGATACGCCCAGGTGCATAAGCATGCAGAAAAAGCCGGCAAAGGCCAGGGCGCCCTGCTGGTGCAGGCCGCCAAATGGGTGCGGCGCGACGAGGATGACAGCGGCAACCGGCCGGACTGGCCCGAAGAACCCGACCTTGCCCAACTGGACGCCGAGGCACTGCTTCAGACTCTGGTTGACATAGGCAAAAACGCCATCTGACAGGCCATCCTGTCCCCGGATGCCCGGC
>JAGVSV010000019.1 GCA_019137115.1 Bacillota bacterium | reverse complement strand
AAATGGTTTGGCATCCCGGTCAGCGGCACGCACGCGCACAGCTGGGTGATGAGCTTTGACAGCGAGCTGGAGGCGTTCCGCGCCTATGCCCGCTGCTTCCCTGACGCCTGCATGCTGCTGGTGGACACCTTTGACACCCTGCGCAGCGGCGTGCCCAACGCGATCACGGTGTTTCAGGAGCTGCGCGCAAAGGGGCACGAGCCGGTGGGCATCCGCCTGGACAGCGGCGACCTGGCCTATTTAAGCCGCGAGGCGCGCCGGATGCTGGACGAGGCGGGCTTCCCCGACACCGTCATCGTGGCCAGCAACGACCTGGACGAGTATTTGATCCGCGACCTGAAAATGCAGGGCGCGCGCATCGACCTGTGGGGCGTGGGCACCAAGCTGATCACCAGCGCCGACGGCCCTGCGCTGGGCGGCGTATACAAAATGAGCGCCATTGAGGATGACGGCGTGCTGGAGCCGCGCATCAAGCGGTCGGACAACCCGGCCAAGATGACCCTGCCCGGCCGCAAGGAGGTGCACCGTTTGTACGATGAGGAAGGCATGGCGGTGGCCGACCTGATCACGCTGGCCGAAGAGGCCATCGACACCACCCGGCCGCTGACCATCTTTGACCCCAACGAAACCTGGAAGCGCATGACGCTGACCAATTTTTCGGCCGTTCCGCTGCTCAAGCCCCTGTTCCGCCTGGGGAAGCCCGTGGGCGACCCGCCCACGCTGGCCGAGATTGGGCAGCATCGCATCAAGGAGGAAAGCACGTTCTGGGATCAGTACCTGCGCGTCATGAACCCGCATGAGTTCAAGGTCGACCTGTCCGACAAGCTCTGGCAGATGCGCAACGATCTGCTTTCGCGCAATGGACACCCAGCTTGAAAACATCTGCGCCATCTGGGAGCTGGACTTGAGCACCGTGCGCACGCTGCGCTCGCTCCTGTACGGCTCCGGCCCGGACAATGAGCTGCTGGGCAGTTTTCACCCGCACATCACGCTGGCCAACTACCCCAAGGCATCCCGCGCGGCGCTCTTGCCCTACGCGCGGGACTTTGCCGCCCAGACCGAAGCCTTTCGCGTGGATTTTGCGTCCATCGGGCTTTTATCGCCCCAGCACCTGGTGTGCTTTCCCCGGCAGCGCGGGGGCCTGAACGAAAATTTTGTCAGGTTTCACGAGCGCTTTGACGAGCAGGCCGACCAATGGACGAGCCTGAACGGCGGCAAGTACCGCCCGCATGTGTCGCTGTACGCCGAGGAGCACGGCGTGGACACCGAAACCGTGGCGCGCATCCAGCGCAATTTTTCGGGCTTTTCCGGGCACGTGGTGGCGCTGTCGCTGTCGCTGGTCCAGCCGCAGGGGTTCTTGATCCTGGCGACCTACCCGCTGCTGCGCCACGTCTGAAGCATCAATAGAAAGGACGGCACCATGTCCGTTGACCGTGTAAGAGCCTATTTTGAACAGGCAGGATTTGACGGCGAAATCCTGCTTTTTGACGCGTCCAGCGCCACCGTGCCGCTGGCGGCCATCGCCGTGGGCTGTGAGGAAGCGCGTATCGCCAAGACGCTGTCGTTTCTGGTGAAAGACGCGCCTGTGCTGATCGTGGCCGCCGGCGACGCACGCGTGGACAACCGGAAGTTCAAGGACCAGTTTGGCGCAAAGGCCAAGATGCTCACGACGGAACAGGCCGAAACCCTGGTCGGCCACGCGGTGGGCGGCGTGTGCCCGTTTGCCGTCAACCCCGGCGTTTCGGTGTACCTGGACGAATCCCTCCGCCGTTTTGAATCGGTCTACCCCGCCTGTGGCAGCGCCAACAGCGCGGTCAAGGTGACGCTGGACGAGTTGGAGCGCCTGTCGCACAGCCTGGGGTGGGTGGCCGTGTGCGGGGTGCGGGAACCGGTATAGCGCAGGCTCGCCCGCCTCAGTTTACATCCTCCAGCTGAACCATCCGGGCGATGTGCTGCAGCTCCCTGATAAAGTCCTGTGTGGACAGCTGCCCGTCCACAAACCGGCGGCGCAGGGTTTCCACGTTCTGCCCGGTTTCCGTCCAGGCCACAAACGGGCTGGCCATCGGGAAGCTCAAGCCCGGCGCCATCGACTGGTAGTCGGCCAGCTGCGCGGGGGAGAGGTCATACTCCTTGGTGAGCGTGTCCTTCAGGTAGTCCTCAAAGCGCTTGAGGTCGGTTTGCGCGGCGTCGCGGTCGCCCAGGCTGATGTCCTCCCGGGCAAGTGTGGCTTTGGCTTCCGCGATCTTTGCCGTCCAGTGATCCAGCGATTCCTGATAGCGGAACATGGCATCGCGGTGGGCCTGCAGGCTGTCCACAAACCACTGGTCGGTCGTCTGCTTGTCGTCGGGGATGGGTTTCCTCTCCGCACTGAATCGATTCATCTATACGAAGCATGAAACGGCAAAAAGTCTGCATGCAATGGTCCATGGTTTTTTGATTGAACGGACAAATCCTTGGACACTTCGCCAAATCTGTCGCAGGGAAAATCGATCGGACATGGTATCATGGTGTGTGCGGCCATTGGTTGTGGCCGCGCATTGGAAACGAAAGGAGAACGCCCAGGATTGACGGATCGAGAAGCCATAATGGACAAAGCCGCGGGCAAAGGCCCGCTGAAGAATAACGTATTTGACACCGCGCTGCTCTTTGAGGGCGGCGGCATGCGCGCCAGCTATACGTCGGCCATAACTGCCAAGCTGCTGTCAGAGGGCGTGTATTTTGACTATGTGGCCGGGATTTCCGCCGGCTCCAGCAACGCGGTGAACTACCTCTCCCGGGACATCGGGCGCACCAGGACGTCCTTTGTGGATTTCGCGGAGGACCCCAACTTTGGCGGCATGCACACCTTTTTGCAGGGCAAGGGCTATTTCTCCGCCGAGTATATCTACGAGGAAACCTGCCTGCCGGGCAACGCGCTGCCCTACGATTTTGAAACTTATGCCCGCAACCCGGCGCGGCTGCGCATCGGCGCCGTCCGCCAGGCCAGCGGGGAAATGCGATGGTTTGGCCGCGAGGACGCCAACACCATGCAGCGGCTGCTGCGCATCGTGCGCGCGTCCTCCTCGGTGCCCTTCTGGATGCCGCCGGTCACCATCGAAGGCGAGAAATATGTGGACGGCGGCGTCAGCCGCGGCCTGCCGCTGCACATCGCTTTGCAGGATGGCTATCAGCGCTTTTTTGTCGTGCTGACCCGGCCCAAAGGCTACCGCAAATCCGCGCCGCCGCTGCTTTCCCTGTCGCTGCCCGCCGTGGGCCCCTATGCCGGCCTGCTGGAGAG
>JAGVSV010000268.1 GCA_019137115.1 Bacillota bacterium | reverse complement strand
CCGCTATGATGCCCGGCACAGATATATGCCAACGCCTCCATATTGCGCTGATGCAAAAACTGCTCTCCCAATGTTGAGTGATACACATTTGGGCCGTTACAAAACAGCCTGCGATAGAAACCGGGGCTGCTCTTTCCTACATCGTGCATACGGGCAGGAAGGCGGACAAATTCCTCTGAATGAAACGCTCGGGCAAAACCTGCTGCCAAATCTCCAACGTTTTGAAGATGATCTGTTAGCAATTGTCGCCGCCCATCGGTGCTGATATGTGCAAAGCAATTCGGTAGGATTCCTAACACCTCCCGTTAAATGTCGGGGAACAGGTTTCCATACATACATTCCTGTTGTTGGGATGATAAAATAATCCAGTGCTCGTTGTCAAGTGTTTTGAAAAAATATTTTTTTTAAAAGCAGAAACATCGCGGCAAAACAACAATGGAGTGCCAGTCGCTTTCATGATAGAATATATACGTCCACGGCAACGCCGTGTGTGGATTGAAATCTGTTGTTGGGTTGATGAAAACGGCAAGAATCTTGCCGTTTTCCTATATCATGGAAGCACTCACATCATATACCAGTATATCACGCAGCCCTACCGCCTTACTATTGTACCATTCGGGATTGAGTGCATACGTGCCGCAAGGCAGCATAGAAAATGTTTTTCCTCGCGCAATTTGTTTCTGTTGCTGTTCACTTGGTGTAGCGCTGCTATAAAAACGTTCACGAGACTCAATTTGCCATGGTCGATTGATATGCTCGCGTGGCTCGCTTCATCCCGTACAACGGGGCTCGCCTCTGCCCTTACAAGCGACAAAAATCCTGCGTTGCTTTGTGCGCTGCGATTGCGAAATTTGCTCTATAAATCATGAATGAAAAAAATGAACAATAAAGAGCTGAACTCTTAAAACGTTCGTATTCCGGATTGACAAACAGACCGCCCGGCGGTATGATAAAGCTGTCGATTGTTTTGTGTTTGACCGACATTTTTCGGAGGGTTCATGCGGCAAGGCGGATTGGCGCGGTATCCGGGGCGGTTCGAGGGATTGGGCTGCCCGTTAGTATTTTTGGGGAGCATGTCATCATGAAAAAAGTAGCCATCATCATGGGCAGCGCCAGCGATCTGCCGGTGGCATCCAGGGCGGCGGATACGCTGAAGGAGTATGGCGTGCCGCATACGGTGCGGGTATGCTCGGCGCACAGAACGCCGGACGAGGTGCGGGAATTTGCGCTGGGCGCGCGGGAAGCGGGCTATGGCGCGGTAATCTGCGTGGCAGGCATGGCGGCGCACCTGGCGGGCGCGGTGGCTGCGCTGACGACGCTGCCGGTGGTTGGCGTGCCGGTGGATGCAGGCGGCCTGGGCGGGCTGGACGCGCTGCTGGCGACGGTGCAGATGCCTTCGGGCATCCCGGTGGCGACGGTGGCGGTGAACGGCGCGAAAAACGCGGCGCTGCTGTGCGTGCAGATGCTGGCGGTAACGGATGCGGCCCTGGCGGATAAGCTGGACGCTGCGCGGCAGGCGGCGCGGGATGAAGCGCGGGCGAAGGACAAGGACATTTCCAGGCAGTATGCCGATGGAGGGCAAGGATGAACGAGTTGAAATGCCTGTACAGGGGCAAAACAAAGGATGTATACGAGCTGCCGGGCGGGCGGGCGCTGCTGCATTTCAAGGACGACGTGACGGGCGCGGACGGCGTATTCGACCCGGGCGCCAATACGGTGGGGCTGACAATCGAGGGCGTGGGCAGGGCCAACCTGATGATGTCGGCCTATTACTTCGAGCTGCTGGAAAAGATGGGCATTGCTACGCACTATATTGCATGCGACGCCGACGCCGGCGCCATGGAGGTGGTGCGGGCCAGTCCGATTGGCCAGGGGCTGGAGGTCATCTGCCGCTACCGGGCGGTGGGCAGCTTTATCAGGCGGTATGGCGCCTATATCGAGGAGGGCGCGCCGCTGGATGCCTATGTGGAGATGACGCTTAAGGACGATGCCAAGGGCGACCCGCTGATTACCCAGGACGGGCTGGCGGCGCTGCAGATCATGGACGAACAGGCGTATGCCAGGGTGCGGGACCTGACGCGGCGGATCGCCGGCGCCATCCGGGACGATCTGGCGCAGCGCGGGATGGAGCTGTACGATATCAAGCTGGAGTTTGGCACGGCTGACGGCGCTTTTTTGCTGATCGACGAGGTGTCCTCCGGCAACATGCGGGTCATGAAGGATGGCCGGTACATGGCGCCGGAAGCGCTGACGGCGGCGGTGCTCCGGGGGGAGGGCGGTCATGCCTGAGCTGCGTGAGGAGTGCGGCGTATTCGGCGTGTTTCATGGCAGGAAAAGCCACGTGGCTGAGGACTGTTACTATGGCTTGAGCGCGCTGCAGCATCGCGGGCAGGAGAGCTGCGGCATCGCCGTGAATGAGGACGGCCTGTTCCGGCTGCACACCGATGCCGGGCTGGTCAGCGAGGTGATGACGCCGCGCGTGCTGGAACTGCTGGGGCAGGGCGATATGGCCATTGGCCACGTGCGCTACGGCACCGACGCGACCAGCCGCCGGTCCAACCTGCAGCCCATCGTGGTGGACCACCGCAAGGGGCGGATGGCGCTGGCCAATAACGGCAGCCTGGTGAACTATTCCGAGCTGCGCACGTCGTTTGAAAACCAGGGTTTCATTTTCCATACCACCGGCGATGCCGAGATCATCTCCTGCGTGATCACCAGGGAGCGGCTGACGGCAGAATCCACCGAGGAAGCGGTAGCCCGCGCCATGCCATACCTCAAAGGCAGCTACACGCTGGTGATCATGTCGCCGCAGAAGCTGATCGCCGTTCGCGGCCCCATGGGCGTACGCCCGCTGTGCTACGGGCGCCTGGCGGACGGCGGGTACGCGGTGGCGTCGGAGTCGTGTGCGCTGGACGCGGTAGGGGCCGAGCTGGTGCGCGACGTGCGGCCGGGCGAGATCATCGTGTTTGACCGCGGCGGCGTGCGCACGATGGGGGCTGTCAGTGAAACAGGCAAAAAGAGCATCTGCGTGTTTGAATACATCTACTTCGCCCGGCCCGATTCGGTGCTGGACGGTGTCAGCGTGCACCAGGCGCGGGCGCGGGCAGGCGAAATCCTGGCCAAGCTGCATCCAGTGGAGGCGGACATCGTCGTGGGCGTGCCGGACAGCGGCATCGACGGCGCGATGGGCTATGCCAGGCAGAGCGGCACGCCCTACGGGCTGGGCTTCGTCAAAAACAGATACATCGGCCGCACGTTCATCGCGCCCGGGTCCGGTGTGCGCAGAAGCGCCGTGCACATCAAGCTGAACCCTGTGGCATCGGTGGTGCGCGGAAAGCGCGTGGTGCTGGTGGACGACTCCATCGTGCGCGGCACCACCAGCGGCAAGATCGTGCGCCTGCTGCGGGAGGCAGGCGCTTTGCAGGTGCACATGCGGGTAACGTCGCCGCCTTTCCTGCACCCGTGCTACTACGGTACCGACATCAAATCGCGGGACGATCTGATTGCCTGCAAGTATTCCATTGATGAGATCAGGTCGATCATCGGCGCCGACAGCCTGGGCTACCTGAGTTTGGAAGGCGCGCGCAGCATGGCGGCGCCGATCCCGCCGTGCGATTTCTGCACATCGTGTTTTGACGGGCAATATCCAACCGAGATACCGGCCAGCACCGAGCGCGACCGATACGCCCGGCGGCTGGTCCGGGTGGGGGAGGAAACGGCATGAAAAGCAACAGCGGGCACTATAAGGACGCCGGCGTCGATATCAACGCGGGATACCGCGCCGTGGAATTGATGCGCGCGTCGGTAGCGCGCACCAGGACGCCCGGCGTGGTCAGCGGCCTGGGCGGCTTTGGCGGGCTGTATATGCCCGACCTGACGGGCTACAAGCAGCCCGTACTGGTCAGCGGCACCGATGGCGTGGGCACCAAGCTGAAGTTAGCGTTCAGAATGGATAAGCACGACACCGTGGGCATCGACTGCGTGGCGATGTGCGTCAACGACGTGATATGCTGCGGGGCTAGGCCGCTGTTTTTCCTGGACTATATTGCGGTGGGCAAGAACGTGCCCGAGCGCGTGGCAGCGGTGGTATCGGGCGTGGCGGAGGGCTGCGTGCAAGCCGGCTGCGCCCTGATTGGCGGCGAAACGGCTGAGATGCCGGGCTTTTACCCCGAGGACGAGTACGACCTGGCGGGGTTTGCCGTGGGCATGGTGGACGCGCCGAAGATCATCGACAAGGAGCGCGTGCAGCCCGGCGATGTGCTGGTGGGGCTGCTGTCCAGCGGGCTGCACTCCAACGGCTTTTCGCTGGCGCGCAAGGTGCTGGACACCGGGAACGCCGACCTGCGGGCGCCGGTTGCGGCGCTGGACGGCGTCAGCCTGGGCGAGGCGCTGCTGACGCCCACCAGGATATACGTCAAGCCCATGCTGGCCCTGTTTGAGGCGGTAGAGGTGAAGGGCGTGGCGCACATTACGGGCGGCGGCTTCTATGAAAACCTGCCGCGCTGCCTGCCCGACGGCATCCAGGCAGCCGTGAACAGGGCGTCGCTGCCCGACCCGGCCATTTTCCGGTTGATTGCCGAAAGGGGCGGCATCCCGCGGGATGAAATGTACGCCACCTTCAACATGGGCGTGGGCATGGTGGCCGTGGTGGCGCCGGAAGAGGCGGACAAAGCTGTGCGCGTGCTGGGCGACATGGGGGCGGCGGCTTTCATCATGGGCGAGGCGGCGCGGGGCGATGAAGGCGTGGTGTTCCTTTGAGCGGCGGCAGGCGCGTGCCCATTGCGGTGCTGGTGTCGGGCGGCGGCACCAACCTGCAGGCGCTGCTGGACGCCGAGGGTAGCGGAACGCTGCATAGCGGCACAGTAACGCTGGTGATCAGCGACAGGCCGGGCGTTTTCGCGCTGGAGCGGGCAGCGAAGGCGGGCGTTGAAACGCTGACGCTGGACCGGAAGGCGCTGGGGCGGGAGGCGTTTGAGCAGGCGCTGGCCCGGACGCTTCAGGAACGGGGCATCGGCTTAGTTGTGCTGGCGGGGTTTTTATCGATCCTGTCGGCGTCGTTTACCGACAGGTTTGCTGGGCGCATCATCAACGTGCATCCCTCGCTGATCCCGGCGTTCTGCGGCAAGGGCTTTTATGGGCTGAAGGTGCACGAGGCGGCGCTGGTGCGCGGCGTCAGGCTGACGGGCGCCACGGTGCACTTTGTCGACAGCGTGCCCGACGGCGGGCCCATCATCGATCAAAAAGCCGTGCGCGTGCTGCGGGGGGACACCCCTGAAACGCTGCAGCAGCGCGTCATGAAACAGGCTGAGTGGGTGCTGCTGCCTAGGGCGGCTGAGAAGGTGTGCAGGGACATCCTGCGCGGAAGGGGGTAACCATGTACGACAACCGGCTATACGAACTGCCTGCGCTGCTGCGCGCCAACGCCTATCCCGGGCGCGGCTTGGTGCTGGGCATGACGGCGGATGGGCAATCGCTGGCGGCGGTGTACTTCATCATGGGGCGCAGCAGCAACTCGCGCAACCGTGTGTTTGTGCCGGATGGCGATCATATCCGCATCGAGCCCTACGACAAGGGCGCGGGCGGCGACCAGTCGCTGACCATCTACCGGCCGATGACGACGGTGGGGGATTGCTTCATCCTGTCCAACGGCGACCAGACCGACACCGTGGCGGAGGCGCTGGCTTCGGGCGGCACCTTTGAAGGGGCGCTGCGCACGCGCGCGTTTGAGCCCGACGCGCCCAACTTCACGCCACGCATATCGGGGATGCTGAACCTGGGCACGGGGGCAGCCCGGCTGTCCGTGCTGCGCGCGGGGGACAGCGACGGCACGCGCTGCGACCGGCTGTTTTATGAGTACGAGGCAGCCAGGGGCGAGGGGCGTTTTTTGCACACCTACCAGGGGGACGGCCACCCGCTGCCGCCGTTCAGGGGCGAGCCGGCCCGCGTGACGGTGCCGGATAGCCCGGAGGCTTTCGCGGAGGAACTATGGGACGCGCTGAACCGCGACAACCGCGTGGCGCTGTGCGTCAGGTATATGGACATCGGCGGCGGTGTGTCGCGGCTGGTGATCAAAAACAGGCATCCTGAAGGAGGACATCATGCGTGAACTGGCACTGAAATACGGCTGCAACCCCAACCAAAAGCCCGCCCGGGTGTACATGGCGGACGGATTGGCCCTGCCTTTCCGGGTGCTGTCAGGAGCGCCGGGCTATATCAACCTGCTGGATGCGCTGAATGCCTGGCAGTTAGTGCGCGCGCTGAAGGCGGCGACGGGGCTGCCCGCCGCAGCGTCGTTCAAGCACGTCAGCCCGGCTGGCGCCGCAGTGGCGGTGCCCATGGACAGCTCCTTAAAGCGCGCTTACTTTGTGGATGACGTGCCGGGGCTGGACGATTCGCCGCTGGCGGTGGCGTATGCCCGCGCGCGGGGGGCGGACAGGCTCTGCTCGTTCGGCGATTTTATCGCGCTGAGCGACCCCTGCGACGAAACCACCGCGCGCATCATCGGCCGCGAGGTGTCCGATGGCGTGATCGCGCCCGGCTACAGCGAGGCGGCGCTGGCCATCCTGGCTAAAAAGCGCAAGGGCAGCTATGCCGTGCTGGCGATGGAGGCGGGCTATGCGCCCAAGCCCCGGGAAGCCAGGGACGTGTTTGGCATCACGCTGGAGCAGGGCTATAACGACGCGGAGATCAGCGAGAGCCTGCTGGCCAACATCGTTACCGCCAACAGCACCCTGCCCGCCGCGGCGAAGCGCGACCTGATGGTGGCCCTGATCACGCTGAAATACACGCAGTCCAACTCGGTGTGCTTTGTCAAGGACGGCCAGGTGATCGGCAACGGCGCCGGGCAGCAGAGCCGCGTGCACTGCACCCGCCTGGCCGGGAGCAAAGCCGACCTGTGGCACCTCAGGCAGCATGAAAAGGCGCTGAACCTGCCGTTTAAGGAAGGCACCGGGCGCCCCGAAAAGGACAACGCCGTGGACGACTATCTATCGGGCCGCGCCGGCGGGTCGCCGGATGACTGGCAGGCGCTGTTTACGCGTGAGCCTGAGCCGTTTACTGAAGCTGAGCGGCAGGCGTGGATGCGCACGCTGGCCGGCGTATCGCTGGGCAGCGATGCGTTCTTTCCCTTCCCGGACAGCATCGACCGCGCGGCGGAAAGCGGCGTTCGGTATGTGGCGCAGCCGGGCGGGTCGGTGCGGGATGACCTGGTCATCGAAGCGTGCAACCGGTACGGCATGGTGATGGCGATGACGGGCCTGCGCCTGTTCCATCATTGAGAGGCGGAGCATGAGGGTATTGGTCATAGGCGGCGGAGGCCGCGAGCATGCGGTGGTCAAAAAGCTGGCGCAAAGCCCCAAGGTGGCGTCCATCTACGCGCTGCCCGGCAACGCCGGCATGAAAGAGGCGGAACTGGTGCCGGGCAACCCCATGGACAGGGGAGAAGTCGTTGGGGCGGCAATGCGCCTGCGCATCGATTTTGCTGTTGTCACGCCGGACGACCCGCTGGCAGCGGGCCTGGTGGATGCGCTGGAGGAAGCCGGCATCCCCTGCTTCGGGCCCGATCAGAAGGCGGCGCAGATTGAGGCCAGCAAGGTGTTCGCCAAGGGCCTGATGCGGCGGTATGGCATCCCCACCGCCCGGTGGGAAGCCTTTGACGACCTGGCGCAGGCGATGGCATACGCCAAACAAGGGCTTTTCCCGCTGGTGGTCAAAGCGGACGGGCTGGCCAAGGGCAAGGGCGTGATCATTGTCGACACCTATGACGAGGCGGCTGCGGCGCTGCAGGATATGATGGCGCGCAAAGCGTTCGGCGACAGCGGCAGCCGCGTTGTCATCGAGGAGATGCTGGAAGGGCCCGAGGTGTCGGTGCTGTGCTTTGCGGACGGCGAGACCGTTGTGCCCATGGTGTCGGCGATGGACCACAAGCGCGCGCTGGACGGCGACAGGGGCCTCAACACCGGCGGCATGGGCGCCGTAGCGCCCAACCCGTACTACACCGGGGACGTCGCCGAACGCGCCATGCGGGAGATTTTTCTGCCCACCGTCCGCGGCATGGCGCAGGAGGGACGTCCGTTCAAGGGCTGCCTGTTTTTCGGCTTGATGCTCACAAAGGACGGCCCCAAGGTGCTGGAATACAACGCGCGCCTGGGTGACCCGGAGACGCAGGCGGTGCTGCCCTTGATGGAAAGCGACCTGATGGACGCCATGCTGGCGGTGCGCCATGGCGCATTGAAGGATGAGCAGGTGGTGTTCTCCAGCCGGCATGCCTGCTGTGTGGTGCTGTGTTCCGGGGGCTATCCCGGGGCTTTCAAGGCGGGATTTCCCATCGACGCCGGCGGCGTGGACGCGCTGTACGCCGGCGCCGCCATGAAGGATGGGCGGCTGGTAACGGCTGGTGGCCGGGTGATGGGCGTGACGGCGCTGGGCGATACGCTGCGGGATGCCGTGCGGTCGGCGTACGATTTGGCTGAAAAGGTGCGTTTTGAAGGCATGCACTTCAGGCGCGATATCGGCGCGAAAGCGCTTTTAGCGGAGGAAAACAGGCATGGTTGACCGGATCTATGTAGAGAAAAAGCCGGATTTGGCAGTGGAAGCGCAGGCGCTGGCGGCGGAGCTGCGCCGGTACGCGGGGCTGGACGGGCTGGTCAGCCTGCGCATTGTCAACCGATACGATGTGCAGGGGCTGACGGCGGACGCCTTTGATTTGGCGGTGCGCACGGTGTTTTCCGAGCCGCAGACCGACATCGTTTCCCGCGAGCTGGCGCTGGCGGCAGACGAACACCGCTTTGCGCTGGAATACCTGCCCGGCCAGTACGACCAGCGGGCCGATGCGGCTGCTCAGTGCATTCAGATGCAGACGCTGGGTGCGCGCCCCAAGGTGCGCACGGCGAAGGTGTACGTGCTGTGCGGCAAGCTGACGGCAGCCGACATCGCCGCTGCGAAAGGATACCTGCTGAACCCGGTGGAATCGCGCGAGGCGTCGGAAGCTTTGCCCGCCACGCTGGATGCGCGCGTGCCCGAGCCTGAGAAAACACCGGTGCTGCAGGGCTTTCGCGATGTGGACGGCGAGGCCGCGCAGCGGTTTTGCCGGGAGTACCAATTGGCCATGGAAGCCGACGACCTGGCGGTGTGCGTGCGCTACTTCCGGGCGGAGGGGCGGGACCCCACCTTAGCTGAATTGAAGGTGATCGACACCTATTGGTCCGACCACTGCCGGCATACCACCTTTTTGACCGAACTGACCAATGTGCGCTGCGACGATCCGGTGATCCGGGCTACGCTGAACCAGTTCAACGACCACCGCGAAGCCCTGGGCGGCAAGCCCCTGACGCTGATGCGCGTTGCCACCCAGGCAGCCAAGGTGCTGGAAGAACGGGGCGGGTTGAAGCGCCGTGAGGACAGCGAGGAGAACAACGCCTGCACGCTGCGCGTGAAAGCCAATACGCCGGACGGTGAAGAGGACTGGCTGCTGTTTTTCAAAAACGAAACGCACAACCACCCCACCGAGATCGAACCCTTTGGCGGCGCAGCCACCTGCTTGGGCGGCGCCATCCGCGACCCGCTGTCGGCCAGGGGGTATGTGTATGCCGGCATGCGCGTGACGGGCGGGGCTGACCCCACGATGCCGGTGGAGGACACGCTGCCCGGCAAGCTGCCCCAGCGCAGCATTGCCCAGGGCGCGGCGGCGGGCTTCTCCAGCTACGGCAACCAGATCGGCGTGCCCACCGGCATGGTGCGCGAGGTGTACCACCCGGGCTATATCGCCAAACGGCTGGAAGCCGGCGCCGTGCTGGGCGCGGCCAAGGCTGACCATGTGCGGCGCGAGCGGCCCGCTCCGGGTGACGTCATCCTGCTGGTGGGCGGGCGCACAGGCCGGGATGGCTGCGGCGGGGCGACGGGTTCGTCCCAGGCGCACACGGTGGACGCGGTGGACGAGTTTGCCTCCCAGGTGCAAAAGGGCAACGCGCCCGAGGAGCGCAAGCTGCAGCGGCTGTTCCGCGACCCTGCGGCTACCCGCCTCATCAAGCGCTGCAATGACTTTGGCGCCGGCGGCGTGTCGGTGGCGATTGGCGAATTGGCGCCGGGGCTGCTGATCAACCTGGACAAGGTGCCTGTGAAATACCAGGGGCTGACCGGCACCGAGCTGGCCATCAGCGAATCGCAGGAGCGCATGGCGGTCGTGGTGGACAAAGCCGATGCCGCCGCCTTCATCGCGCTGGCGGAAGGCGAAAACGTGGAAGCCACTGCCGTCGCTGAGGTGACGGCATCGCCCCGGCTGGTGATGACGTGGCAGGGCGACACCATTGTCAACCTGGCGCGCGCATTCCTGGATGAAAACGGCGCGAGAAAGCGCATGGACGCTGAAATCGCGCCGCCCCGGCCCTGGCATGCGGCGATCCCCGGCACGTTTACAGAGGGCATGATGGCGCTGGCATCCGACCTGAATGCCTGCTCGCAGCGCGGATTAGTGGAACGGTTTGACGCCACGGTGGGCGCCGGCACGGTGCTGATGCCGCTGGGCGGAAAACACCAGATGACGCCCCCGGCGGCCATGGTGCACGCGCTGCCCGTGTCGGGCGGCACGGATACCTGTTCGTTCATGGCGCCGGGCTTCAACCCCATGATCAGCGAGCAGAGCCCCTACTACGGCGCGTACCTGGCGGTGATCGAATCGGTCGCCAGCCTGGTGGCTGCAGGAGCGCCGCATGAGGACATCTACCTGTCCATGCAGGAATTTTTCCCGAGGCCCGGCCATGACCCCGTGCGCTGGGGCATGCCGCTGGCTGCGCTGCTGGGCGCCTACCGCGCACAGATGGATTTGAAGTGCGGCGCCATTGGCGGCAAGGATTCCATGAGCGGCACCTTTGAACAGCTGGACGTGCCGCCCACGCTGATTAGCTTTGCTGTAACGACGGGCGAGGCCGGGCATGCCGTGTCGCCGGAATTTAAGCAGCCCGGCCGCCGCGTAGCCTGGCTGAAGCCGGACATCGGCCCCGACGGGCTGCCCGTGGCGGCATCCCAGCTGGCGGTGTTTGCCCAGGCTGAGGCGCTGCTGAAAAGCGGGCGCGCGGTGTCCTGCGGGGTGCCTGCCCAGGGCGGCGCCGCGCTGGCCTGTGTCCAAATGGCGCTGGGCAACGGCATCGGCCTGGCGTTTGCTGATGATGTGGCGTTGGAGGACCTGTTTCAATACGCCTATGGCTCATTGATCCTCGAGATGGCGGACGACGACGGCGCCGGCGTGACGCTGGGCTATACCACGGCAGACCCCGCGCTGACGCTGGGCGGCGAAACCGTGCTGCTGAGCGATTTTCGGCAGGCTTATGACGCCCGGCTGGAGCCGGTGTACCCGGTCAGGAAGGGCGGCCCGGCGGCCGATGTCCCCATGGTGACGGTGCGCAGGGCAGCAGCCAAAGGACCCCGTATCGCCAAGCCGCGCGTGCTGATCCCTGCCTTCCCCGGCACCAACTGCGAGTGGGATACTGCCCGCGCCTTTGAGGAGGCCGGCGCCGAAACCGAGATTTTCCTGGTGAGGAACCTCAGCCCGGGCATGGTGGCCGAGTCGGTGCACGGCATGGCGGAGCGCGTGAAAAAGGCGCAGATCGTGATGATACCGGGCGGCTTCTCCGGCGGGGACGAGCCCGACGGTTCGGGCCGGTTTATCATGGCGTTTTTCCGGGCGGCGCCGGTGCGGGATGCCGTGGAGGAGCTACTGGGTGCAAGGGACGGCCTGCTGGGCGGCATATGCAACGGGTTCCAGGCGCTGCTGAAGCTGGGCTTGCTGCCATTTGGCAGGTATATGGCGCCGGATGCCGACAGCCCCACCCTGTCGATGAACACCATTGGCCGGCACCAGTCGCGCCTGGTGCGCGTGCGCGCGTCGGCAAACTTCTCCCCCTGGTTCAGCGGGCACAGAATAGGCGACTGCTATACGGTGCCCATCTCCCACGGCGAGGGGCGCTTCCTGTGCAGGCGGGAACTGCTGGACGCGCTGGCTGCTTCCGGGCAGATCGCCATGCAGTATGCCGATTTGGACGGCAAGCCCACGATGGACATCGATTTCAACCCCAGCGGATCGGCCTGGGCGGTGGAGGCGCTGACCTCGCCCGACGGGCGGGTCATGGGCTGTATGGGCCACGCCGAGCGGATGCTGGACCACCTGTATCAAAATGTGCCCCATGGCGGGCGCGACCCCATGTTCCGGGCTGCTGTGGGTTACTTTGGATAACCGGGCTCAGGCGTCTTGCTGTTAGACGCGGCATCATGTATACTATGTTCTGCTACTGCATGGACGGCTGCGCACGCAGTGCGGCGGCACGCCCTGAATAGGAACGGAGAGGACGACTCATGAAGAAGAAAACGTGCCTGATCCTGCTGATCGCCGCGGTGATGATGCTCAGCGGCTGTACCTTGGTGGTGAAGGACCCTGAGGTGGACGCCAGGCGGGTGATCATTGACGTTAACGGCGAAACAGTGGACAAGAGGGCATTTATCAACATCTACAACAACGCGCTGAATGAGGAATATGCCACCCAGCAGATGTACAAGCAGTTCGGTAGGATCCAGTCCATCAACATCGATCCGGATCAGGTGATGCAGGCCACGCTGGACGGCCTGGTGCGGCGCATGGTGTTGCTGCAGAAAGCCAAGGAGCTGAAGCTGGATGAGCTGACGGAGGAGGAAACCGCCGAACTGGCGGCAGCCACCGATGCCAGCTGGCAGGATTCGCTGGACCGGATCAAACGCACGGACATGGCTGATACCGAGCTGGAAGGCGACGAGCTGATCGCGGCGCTGGAGGAAAAAGCCGTCGAACATGGCATCACCCGCGAGGTGGTGGAGCAGTCCGAGCGCGAGCAGATGCTGCTGAAAAAAATCAGGGCGTTGGCAACGGAGGATTCCGCCGTTACCGATGAAGCCATACAGGCCGACTTCGATGCCAAGGTGGAGGCTGCCAAAGCCGAATACGAGGGCAGCCCGGACGCTTTTGGCTTCGCCGTCAACGCGGGCCGGACCGTGTATTACCGCCCGGCCGGCTATCGCTACATCAAGCAGGTGCTGGTGAAGTTCTTTGCCGATGACCAGGCTGTTATCGACGAAGCGCTGAAAGCGCTGACCACCGCCAAGCAGGAGCTGACCGCCGCCCAGAGCGACAAATCCCTCAACGACACCGCCTTGGCGCAGGACGGGCAAAGCGAAACCGACATTGCCCTGCTGCAGGAAAAAGCCGGGGAGCTTGACGCCAGGGTGGCTGCTGCCCAGGAAAAGCTGGATCAGGCCGAGCAGAAGCT
>JAGVSV010000207.1 GCA_019137115.1 Bacillota bacterium | reverse complement strand
GAGGTAGCCATGCGCATTGTGGTGATCGGCGGCGATGCCGCGGGCATGAGCGCCGCGTCCAAAATCAAGCGGGAGAAACCCGAATATGACGTAACCGTGCTGGAACGCACGGGCGAGGTGTCCTACGGCGCCTGCGGGCTGCCGTACTATGTATCCGGTGTCAATCCTGTGGAGGACAAGCTGCGCATCCGAAAGCCGGAGGCGTTCGCCAAGGCCGGCGTTGACCTGCGGCTGTACCACGAAGCCACAGGGGTGGACGCCGACGCCAAAACGGTGACGGTGCGAAACCTGAAGGATGACAGGGTATATACCCTTTCCTACGACACGCTGGTGATCGCCACGGGCGCGGACGCCATTCTGCCGCCGGTGGACGGGGTACACCTGGCCGGCATCCACACCCTCAAAACCATCCCGGACGCACGGGCGCTCAAGGAAGCGCTGACCCACGGCGAAGGGGCGGTTGCCATCGTGGGCGGCGGGTACATCGGCCTGGAGATGGCGGAGGCGCTGCTGCATCTTGGCAAACGCGTGCTGCTCTTTGAGCGGGAGGAGCGGCTGTTGCTCAACTTTGACTCCGAAATCGCCCGCATCGCGCAGGATCACCTGGCCGAAAAAGGCGTGGACATTCATCTGAAAGAGGGCGTGACGCGCTTTGAAGGCGACGGCACGCTGCAACAGGTGATCACCGACAGAGGCGCGTATGACGCGGCTCTGGCGGTGGTCGCCGTCGGCATTAAGCCCAACACGGCGTTTCTGAAAAACACGGGCATTAGAACGCTTCGGAATGGCGCGGTTGTGACCGACACGCTGATGCGCACGTCGCTGGACAGCGTCTATGCCGGCGGCGACTGCGCCACCGTGCGCCACATGGTATTGGGCGAGGACGTGCACATCCCGCTGGGTACCGGCGCCAACAAGCAGGGGCGGTATATCGGCGAGACGATCTGCGGGAAGCCCAGGCACTACACGACCGCGCTGGGCACCGCGATGATCAAGGTGTGCGACCTGGAGGTGGGGCGCACCGGCATCAGTGAAGCCGAAGCCAAAGCGCGCGCCATCCCCTACCGCGTCAGCCAGGTCACCGCCGCCAACCATGCCGGGTATTACCCCGGGCACGAGATGATCACCGCGCGGCTGCTGTATCACCGCGACACCCGCGTGCTGCTGGGCGCGCAGTTGATCGGCGGCGCAGGCGCGGCGCTGCGCACCGGCACAATGGCAACCGCCATCACCGCGCGCATGACGGTCGACCAGGTGGGCGAACTGGATTTGGGCTATGCCCCGCCGTTTTCTGCGGCGTGGGATGTGCTGAACATCGCGGCCAACGTCGCCGAATAGCGATTTAACCCATCATTTGTCCGCGTCATACGCCGTGGGCACGATGGTGTTTTCCAGCACGCCGATACCGTCGATCTCACAGCGCACCACATCGCCGATGGTCAAATATCGCGGCGTGTCTGCCGCAAAGCCCACGCCCGCCGGGGTGCCGGTCAAAATCACGGTACCCGGCAGCAGCGTCATGCCGCGGCTCAAGTCGCTGATGATGTAATCCAAATCAAAGATGAGTTCCCTGGTGTTGGCGCTTTGCCGCTGCTGGCCGTTGACAAGGCAGCGGATGCCCAGATGGAGCGGGTAGGAGATGTCGTCGGCTAACACAATCCACGGGCCCAGCACGGCGAAGGTATCCAGGCTCTTGCCCAGATACCACTGCCGGTGCTGCGTTTGCAATGTGCGGGCGGACAAATCGTTGGCAATCGTGTAACCCAGAATGTGGTCCTTCACCTTGTCCGGCGGCACATTGCTCGCGGTGCGGCCGATCACGCAGGCCAGTTCCACCTCATAATCCAGGTCGCGCACCAGCTGCTGGTGCGCCTGGATGCCCTCGCCGTGTCCCACCACGACCGACGCGCGCTTGGAAAAATACACCGGCGAAGTTGGTACATCCTGCGGGTCCAATTTGTCCAGGTACCGGTTGGATTCCTCGGCGTGGGAACGGTAGTTGAGCCCCAGGCACACAAAATCCTGCCGGGGGCGCGGGATGGGCGCGGTGAGCGTCACGTCCGACAACGGGATCGCGCCGTCCGCGACGGATGCGGCGCTGCGCAGAACCGACAGCACCGCATCAAGCGGCCGCTCCCGGCACGCGTCAAAGAGCGCGTCCATACCGCCGGGCGCAAAGCCCAGCGCGGTCAGCGGGACGATGGTGTCATCGCGCAGCAACACCCCCGCCTGGGCGTGGCCAGCGTGGTTGAATGAAATGAGCTTCATAGGCTTTCCTCCGCTGATGCCCCGGACGGGGGTGTTGCGGGCGCTTAGGCCCGGCGATTCATGATGTCACTTTTCCAGCATTTTGACCAGCGCGTCCACCACGCTCTGCAGCAGGCCGCGCACCTCCGGGCTGTTCAAATTGCCCTGTTCGTCCAGCATGTCCTGCACTTCGGACAGGTAGACCTCCGGCTGCTGCACCGGTGGCATGTTCAGGAATGTCATCACCTGGCGCAGGTGGTGGTTGGCGCCAAAGCCGCCGATGCGGCCGATGGATGAGCTGATCACCGCGGCGGGCTTGCCGTTCCACTTGTTTTCGCTATACGGGCGGGACGCCACGTCCAGCGCGTTTTTCAGCCCGCCCGGGATGGAGCGGTTGTACTCCGGCGTGACGAAAACGAACGCATCCTGCGCGCCGATCTGGTTGCGAAACGCGGTATAGCTGGCGGGGTTCTGCCCGTCTTCCTCATAATCCTGGCTGAACAGCGGCAGGTGCCCAAACTCGATCATGGTCACTTCCCAGCCCTTGGGGAACATGTCCTGCACCGCTTTGGCAACCGACTTGGTGTATGCGCCCTTGCGCAGGCTGCCCGCGATGATCCCTATTTTCCTTGACATAACATAAACTTCCTTCCCGGAAGGATTTGCCTTCCATACCTTCGATATACCCTGTGGCGCATGTTGCCAAACCAATAGAACATCGGGTCGGCGTTGCGCCGGACGTGCGCCCTAATGTATGCTGGCAGCGCGGAAACGCGCTTCGGGAGGAACGCATGGAATACCCGGTACACACCCGGCAGCAGGTGCTGGATAATCCGGCGCTGACGGCGTTTGTGCTGGACACGCTGGTGCATAACCTGTCGTGGCTGTACGGCTCCGAGATGGACAACCCGGACAACCGCGACGCCTGGGTCCATCACAACCTGCAAGCCCCCGATCCCTTCTGGCGGCTGGTGGTGGCCACGCGGGACAGCATCCCCGTGGGCTTTCTGATCTTTACGGTCAAGAACCGCACGCTGTACATCAACGACATCCAGATCCTCCCTGCCCA
>JAGVSV010000007.1 GCA_019137115.1 Bacillota bacterium | reverse complement strand
CGCGGACGGCCGCGTGGTGATTGGCGGCGGCGCGCCCACCCTGTTGGAGGGCCGCCCGGACGCCGCGCTCACGCCGTTCGTGGCACGCTGCCAGCGCGTGGCGCTGGACCGCGTCGCGCTGGCGGCGGCGTTCCCGCCCAGGCTGCGCGTGCGCCCTGTGGACGGCGACAACGACCTTGTCTACATTCCCCGGCGCATGTACGAAGGGCGGCGGTTCTACTACATTGTCAATAACGACCTGCATCGCGCGCGCGATTTCGCCCTGGAGGGGCAGCTGCCCGACCGCCTCGTGCCGTTTGACCCGATGACCGGCCGGCTGGCAGACGCTGCGGTGGATCCGGCGCGGCTGCATCTGGAAGGCGCCGAGGCACTGATCCTGTTTGAAGCCGACGGCAGCGTGCCCATCCGGACGGCGCCCCGTCCGCTGCCCCACGCGCTGACGCTGGCGGGGGATTTCCGCCTGACGGCGGCCACGCCCAACGCGCTGACACTGGATCACTTCGAGCTGTCGCTGGACGGACAAGCCTTTGCGCCGGATGCATACTTCCTGGATGTGCAGCAGCAGCTGATGCGCCAGGGCCGTGACTGCGACGTGTGGATGCGCTTTCATTTCGTGGTGGAGGAAATGCCAGCGGGGGGCGTCTGCCTGCTGCTGGAGAACCCGGAGCTGCACCAGCTGTGGCTGAACGGGCAGCGCATCGCCAACGCACCGGTGGGCTGGGCGGTGGACAAGTGTCTGGAAAAGCTGCCGCTGCCCGTGCGCGTGGGCGACAATCAGCTGGTGCTGCGCCGCCGGTTTGAAAACCCTGCGGACGTCTACCGCATCCGCAATGACCCCACCATCCACGAAGCGGAAGCCAACCGCGTCACCGTTAAGACCGAGCTGGAGAGCGTCTTCCTGTGGGGTGCGTTCGGCGTGCGCAGCACGCAAGCCTTTGTGTCCGGCACGCGCCGCACCGTGCACACGGCAGGGGACTTCCGCCTGACGCGTTTGCCGGACACGGTGGACGTGGCCGCGCTGGTCGAGGGCGGCTTCCCATTCTTTGCAGGCACGTTGACGCTGGAAAAAGCCTTCCCGCTGGACCGTACGCCCGCCCGCGCGCGGCTGACCTTTGCGCGGCCGGACGCCAACCTGACGAATATATCCATCAACAGCGCCCCGGCCACCACCTTCCTGTGGGCCCCCTATGAAATGGACGCAACACCCTGTCTGCGCGCCGGCGACAACACGCTGACCCTGCAGCTGACCAACAGCTGCCGCAACCTGTTTGGCCCCCACTATTCGCCCGAGGGCGACAGCTACGCCGTCGGCCCCCATTCCTATGGCAAACAGACGCCCCACATGAACCTGCGCCGCTTCGGAATCGCCGGCGGGGTGACCATCGCGTACGAATAAGCCGATCCAACGCCAGGCCGTGGCGCTGCTGGACGATACCGAGCTTAAGAGCACCAGGCCGGGCAACAGGTCGGTCTACCGCACCCGCATGGCCATCGCCGATGGCGGCGAGCTGGTGGCGCTCACCTCCGGCGTGGACAAGTGCGGCGGGGAAATCTTCTGGGTATCCAACCCCGCGCTGGGCCTGTGGGCGGAGCGGAGGAAGTTGGGCGGGGAATCAACCAGTTTCCCAATGCTGACATGACATAACAAACAAAAGCACGTTACCAGACGAATGGCATGAGAAACGCAGTACATATAGGGAGCGCTCCAGCCAAGGCGCTGGAGATAAGCGCCCATTCTGTTGGCTCACCATCGCGCACAATCAGCCGTGTGCTGATCCTCCAAATGGCCGCCGGGAAACAGAGCATCGCCATGCCGATCAGCAGCACGATGAGAGAGATCAGACCTTTCCACAAAGCCACGGGCAGCGTACTGCCTTTGTTTTGCAGAACTTGCATTGTCGCGAATAAAGCAAGCTCCTCCTGCTGCAAAGGTGTAAGGTCATAGGTATCAGATAGGTCAAATCGCGCTACGTTGACTTGCTCAGGGGGAAGTGTGAATGAGGTGCCATCACTGAATGTGTACAAATAATTGCCTGAGCTCCAGACGACCGTACATTGCATCATCCGATCCATATATCGAATGGTTTGGACGCCACCATCAAGGAACAAATCCGTTGAACCAGTGAGGGTAGCCTCGCCGCCTTCATGATCTACCATGACCACAGCTTCATTGGTTACGATTTTGAGGGTCAACTCCCTGCCCGAAAAGTCGTGGTATCTTTGATTTTTCCATAGCGTCCCGATCAACACAACCAGTAGAAATGCCAGAAAAAGAGAACCGAATCGGAACAGCTTGCTGCCTTGGCGTCTGATATACCCGAGCATGATGGACACCTCCCCCCAAATCTATCCCAATGCGATACGTGCAGATGAATTGCATCAGTAGCTATCCGCGCTGTCGAGGTCGAGATTCGATCAAAGGGGCTTTGACCATATGGTGACGTATCCATTGATCCGCCTTATCAACAACTAAGACGCAATCAGCGTTCATTTTGTTGCAGTGCCGAGGAAAATATTCCCACAGACCCCTCCAGGATACGCACTTTCCGTTCCTTGTCGACAACGACTGTGGTGCCTCACACAGGTAAGCCTCCAGCCGCGGCTGAGCCAACCTGCGTGGCTGGACGAGCAGCACATCGCGGCCATCATCGCCATGCGCGAAGAGCGCAACCCGCGCGTGTGCGTGTACACATTTGACCCCGCAGCGCTCAAGCCCATACAATGAGACATCCACCTATACAGGAGGCGTTTGTAGACTTTGCAGATGGACACCCATCAGCTTTGACCGCGCAATGGACATCACGGGGCTCCGGGAAGGACGCATGAAGGCTGTGCGGGAGAAAACCGCGCGCGTTTGCCTGGACGTGTGCGAAAAAACCGGCCGTATCGCCAACATCCGCCAGGCTGGCAGGGAGTGTTCTGCAAGCGCGCTGTCCGTCTGAAAAGGAGAGAACATGGAACACAGCATATTGGTCGGCTGGGGACAAGCGGACATCACGCCCAAGGGCGGGCCGATCTCCCTGATCGGCCAATGGCAGGAGCGGATCTCGGACGTCGTGCGCGACCCCCTCCAGGCCACTGCCATTGTGGTGGAATCCGGCGATCAGCGCGTCATCTGGGTGGCGTGCGACCTGCTGCACATCACCAGGCCGCTCACCGAAGCCGTGCGCGCCCTGCTGCGGGACAGCGTCCCCAGCTTTTACGATGAGCAGCTTATCCTGTCGGCGACGCACATCCACACCGGCCCCAACACCGATGAGCATCCGTTCACCACCCTGCTGGAGGGGCGGGGGGATCCGCCCTCGGCTCTCCCGACAGCGG
>JAGVSV010000057.1 GCA_019137115.1 Bacillota bacterium | reverse complement strand
CGGCGCGATGCCCCGCGTGCTGCGCGACATGGTGGCCGAGCGCAACGTGCTGGATCTGCCCACGGCGATTCACAAAATGACCGCCCTGCCCGCCTGGCGCATGGGATTGCAGGATAGGGGAACGCTGGCGCCTGGCTACTTGGCCGATGTGCTGGTGTTTGACCCCGACCAGTTCCGTGACAACGCCACTTTCGAGGACCCGGCCCAACTGGCCACCGGCCTTGTCTGGTCCTTTATCAACGGCATCCCCGTGGTGCGCGATGACCACGTGCTGACAGGCAGCGCCGGGCGACGGTTGCTGCGCGGCGCGTAAGGAGGCAGCATGCAAAAGGATCTGTACCGGCTCAAGGATGACCGGGGCATTGCGTCCCCACAGCTGATCTACTATGAGGACTTGATCCGCGAAAACACGCGCCGGGCGGTGGATATCGCCGGCGGCGCTGACCGGCTATGGCCGCACGTCAAAACGCACAAGATGGCCGAAATGATCACCATGCAGCGGGGCATGGGCATCTCGCGCTTCAAATGCGCCACGCTGTCCGAGCTGGCCATGGTGCTCCAAGCCGGCGCGCCGCATGTGCTGCTGGCATATCCCTTGTACGGCCCCAACATCGCGCGCTTTCTGGCGCTCAAACAGGCGTACCCCGGCAGCGTGGTGTACGCGCTGGCGGATGCCCGGGAGGGCCTGGACGCGCTGTCTGCGGCATGCGTACAGGCGGGCGTCAGGATACCTGTGCTGGCCGACGTCAACATGGGCATGAACCGCACCGGCGTTGCGCTGGACGAGTTGGTTGATTTTGGCCGCCGTGTGGCGGCCGTCCGCGGGCTGGTGTTCGCCGGGTTTCACGCCTATGACGGGCACATCGGCCACCCCGATCCCGACGAGCGCTGCGCCGCCACCCGGCCGGCGCTGGAGCGGCTGTACGCCGCGCGGGACGCGCTCATGCACAGCAGCGTGCCGGTGCCCAACGTGATCCTGGGCGGCTCCCCGACCTTTCCGTGCTATGCCAAAGAGCCGTCGGTGTATCTGTCGCCCGGCACCGTGTTTGTGTGGGATGCCGGTTATGCTCAAAAATGCGCGGATCTGCTGTTTGTACCCGCAGCGGCGCTGATTTCCAGGGTAATCAGCCACCCCGCGCCGGGCCTGTTCACGCTGGACCTGGGGTACAAGGCGATCGCCAGCGACCCAAAGGGCGCGCGCGGAATCATTCCGGCGATGCAAGATGCCGAGCCCGTCGCCCAAAGCGAGGAGCACTGGGTATGGCGCGTGCCGGATGGGCATGCCCGTCCGGCGCTGGGCGATACAGTGTACGTGCTGCCCACGCACATCTGTCCCACCACGGCGTTGCACAAACAGGTGCTGGTGGCAAGCGGCGGCGCGGTGACAGGCACCTGGCGCGTAGCCGCGCGTGACAGAGACTGATCACGTTTACATCAGGGTTTGCTTTGACTATAATGCGCGTATTGCGGGAAAGGGGGTGCAGGCGATGCTCAAACGGCTGCTGATGCTGTCGCTGGCTTCGCTTGCGCTTGTGCTGGGCCTGCGCGCCATGGTCGTCAAGACGGACGGTCCGGCGCTCGCGCCGCCCCCTGTGTACCGCCTGCATGCGGTGGTTCCCGCGCTCCCCGAGGAGCCGGACATGCCAGTGGCCAGGCCGGCCCCGGCCAGCGCCGTGATTGCTCGCGCCGTGCCGGTGCTGCTTGTCGCCACTCGTGCGCCGCAGGCGGATGCCAATGGTTTGCCGGTTGCCGGCTCGCCCTACTACCGCGCGGCATATGCCGCGTTCCACCTGCCGGACGCTTCCGGCTAGCGGGGCTGTTGCCGGATCGTTGCCCAATGAAAAACAAAGGATGGAATGATATGGCCAAGCCAACTCCCTCAAGGAACCGCGCCGCCGGTGCCAAAGCCATCGCCGCAGTGACGCTGGTGGTGGCGCTGCTGCTGACCGGCGTGTTCATGTACTACGGCTTTGTAGGCCGCGATATGGACCAGGAAGGTCTGTACAAACTGCTGCCGTGGCTGCCCACGCCCGGCGAAGGCACGCGCTGGCGCCAGGCGCTGGTGCCCGGCGCTGACCTGGGCGAGACCGTGCGCAGCACACTGGCGCTCACGCCTGCCGAGGGCGGCAGCGTCACCGATGCCCAGCTGAACGAAGCGGTCGCGATCCTGAGCCGCCGCATCGCTGACGCCGGATGGACAGGCGCGCAGGTGCAGGTGGCCGACGGCAAAATCGAAGCCGCCACCCCTGCCTCCGTGGACGAAACCCACTCGCTGACCATCCTCAACGCCCGGGGCGATGTTGGGTTTGCCACCCCCACGGGCGAGCTGTTCCTGTCCGGGAATCACATCGTCAACGCGTGGTTTGGCCCCTCGAAGGAGCAGGGCGTTTACGCAGTGTCCTTCCAGCTGGACAACGAAGGCAAGAAGCTCTTCGGCGACAAAACGCAGGAACTGATCGGTCAGTCGATTTCCGTGGTGCTGGACGGACAGACCATCGCCTCCCCCCGCATTTCCGAAGCGCTGGTGGATGGCTTCGCCTCGATCCCGGCGTTCACCCAGGATGAAGCCAAGAACCTGGCCATCCTGATGCGTTCGGGCCCGCTGCCGCTTCCTGTCACCGAGGAGGCGCATGACCATGGCGCGCCGCTGTTTGGCGAAGGCGCGCAGGATCGTTTGGTGATCGCGCTGGCAGTTGCCACGGTGATCATCCTGCTGTACTTTGCCATCCGCTTCCGCGCGGGCGGGCTGGTTGCCGCCTGGATGCTGGGCTTGCAGCTGGCGCTTGCGTTCTTCTTTGCCGCCCTGATGGGCGCGGGGTATACGTTCTCGACCCTGATGGCGATCTACGCGTCGTTCCTGCTGACCGCCTTTTCCGCGATGGTGATCCTGTCCGGCATGAGCGATGACCTCAACCGCGGCCGCTCGGTGCTGCAGGCGCTACGAGATTCCTACGCCAATGCCGGGCATATCTCGCTGGATGTGCTGGGCGGCCTGCTGGCGCTCAGCGTGGTCCTGATCATCCTGGACACCCAGCAGATCGGCATGTTCATGCGCATCCTGGGCGTGGGCCTGCTGGTTGCCCTGTTGGTGATGCACCTTCTCATGCGCGTGCTGATGTCCAGCGTCATCACCCTGCTGGGCCAGAACACGTCGCTGTACCACCACCGCGGCGCGGTCAGGGAGGCGGTATGAACATGAAACTGAACAAAAGCGCCACACAGGCGCTGGTCATTTCGCTGGTCATCATGGCAGTGGGCCTGGTGGCCTGGCTGCTGCGCGGCGCGTCCGCTTACTACGCAAGCGACGCCCGCATGATTGATTTTACACAGCTGTGGCTGTCCGTGGGCGCTGCGGTTGTGTTCTCCCTGCTGTTTGGCATCGCGCGCTACAGCCTGGCCGCCGGCGTGGCGCTGGCCGTGGGCACCGCGCATGACCTGCTGGTCACCTATGGCATCTGCGGGGTGATCGCGCTGGTGCTGCCCCAGTCGGCCACCCTGCCGCTGGCGCTGCTGCTAACCGTGGCCTGGACCTACTGCCAGACGCTTCCGCGCCTGCGCGTGGCACGGCAGATCTACCGCAGCACCTCATTGCGCGACACCACGATGGACGAAATCGCCGTCAAGGCGGCCAACAGCAACCCGATGCCGCTGATTGTGGCGCCCGCCATGGCGCTGCTGATCTTTATCGCGGTTGCGGTCAGCGGCAATGTGCGCCTGCTGGCCAGCATCCTGCCGCTGGCCGTGGCGCTGGTGGTGTCCATATACTCCGCGCGCGCGATCAGCCCGTTTGTCTGGTCCGCGGTGGCCGCAACCCGCCGTCCCGCCCGCAGGCGCGCCTGACCGATTCCCTCAACACGCCTTCCCCCTAGGGGGAAGGGTGTTTTTTTACCACCGACCATGAAAGGCAACTGTGGCACAGACATTCGTACTGCGCGGTGAGCCCCACCACATCCAGGGGTATCCCGACTGGATGGCGGCGCTGCTGCATGCCCGAGGGATCAGCGATGCCCAGGCCGCGCACGCGTTTCTGAACCCTGACCTGTCGATGCTGCATGACCCGGCGCTGTTGCACGGCGTAGGCGAAGCTGTACAAATCATACGTGCCGGCGCCGCTGAAGGCATGCGCGCGGTGGTGTACGGTGATTATGACGTGGACGGCCTGTGCGCCGCCACCATCCTCAATGACGCGCTGCTTTCGCTGGGCATGGCGTCCACCATCTATATTCCCGACCGCCACAGCGAGGGCTATGGCATAAATGAGGACGCGGTGCGGGCGATTTCCCGGGACGCCCAGCTGCTGATCAGCGTGGACTGCGGCATCAGCAACGACAGCGAAACAGCGCTGGCGCGCGAGCTGGGCATGTGCGTGATCCTCACCGATCACCACACACCCCCGGAGGTGCTGCCTTCGGCGGACGCCATCGTCCACCCCATGCTGGGCGATTACCCCTTCCCGCAACTGTGCGGCGCGGGCACGGCGTGGAAGCTGGCCTGTGCGCTGCTGGGCACCGAGGCGGCGCTGCAAACACTCGATCTGGCAGCGCTTGCCACCATCGCTGACATGGTCCCGTTGCTGGGGGAGAACCGCGTGATCGCGGCATTCGGACTGAAAGCGCTCGCCTCCACCCAGCGCCCGGGCCTTAAAACGCTGATGGAAGTGGCCGGCATCGGGCGGGACGGCATCGTGACGGCCGACCGCGTCAGTTTTGGCATCGCGCCGCGGCTCAACGCCGCCGGCCGTATACAGACGGCCCAGGATGCGCTGCGCCTGATCAATACCCAGGATGCCGACGAAGCGCGGACGTTGGCGCTGATGCTGGATGACCTCAACCACGAGCGCCGGCAGGTGCAGGACGCGATGCGCGCGCAGGCGGACGAATTGCTTGCGGACACCAACCTGGCGCATGTGCGCACCATCGTGCTGACCCATCCGGACTGGAACAAGGGCGTGGCGGGCCTGGTTGCCGGCAAGCTGGCGGAAACCCACGCCTATCCCAGCATCGTGCTGGCGCAGGAGGACGAAGTGCTGACCGGCTCCGGCCGATCCGCCGGGGATGTAGACTTGTACCAGGCGCTGTGCGACTGCACGGAGCACCTGCTCCAGTTTGGCGGGCACCGGCAGGCAGCGGGGCTGTCGCTTGCCGCCGACAGTCTGCCTGCTTTCCGGGCGGCGTTCGAAGCCGCCGTCCGTGCGCAAACCGGCGACGCGCCGCTGGTCAAGCGTGTCTACTATGACGCAGAAGTGCCGCTTTTTCAGGTCGGTGCGGGCATGGTGGCCAGCCTGGATGCCTTGCAGCCGCATGGCGTGGGCAACCCAGCGCCGATGCTGCTGTGCCGCAACGTGCGCCTGCGCGCTCCGCGCGCCGTGGGCAACGGCAAGCACATCAAGATGGAGCTGGTCGGTGACACCGCGCGCCTGGACAGCATTTACTTTGGCATGGGGGACATCGACAGGCTGCCGCCGATGGATGCCGACGTGGTGTTCGAACCCGCTATCAACCGGTATGGCGGCGTGGAAACCACCCAGGCCGTGATCCGCGCGGTGCAGGCAGGGGAAATGGCCTTCCCCGAAGGGTACGCGGGGGAAGCCATCCCCGCGTTGCAGGATTTCGCCAGTGCCAGCGCGAATAATGAAGATGGGATGTTGTACCCACCCGAAGCCACAGCAAGGGATTGGTCCGCGGCGCAGGGGGTGTTGCTGTTCTGCCGCACGCAGGTTACTGCCCAAGCCATGCGTGAGCAGTTCCCCGGTTTTTCCGCGGCGTTCAGGCAGGCGGACGATCCCAAGGCGCACAACGCCGTGGTTTATGCCGCCAGCCTTCAGGACATCACCGTGCCCTATGACACCGTGATCCTGTGCGATGGCTGCGTACACCCGGGTGAAACCCGGCTGCCGCAACTTCCCGGCGTACGCGTGCTGGCGATGCCTGTGACCAGCGCAATGCGCGAACTGATCGCCCGCATGCGGATGAGCACCGATGACCTGCGACAAGCCTATGTGGCGCTGCGCAACAACGACCTGGCGCTGACCCGCCTTGACGCGCCGCAGGAGGCCAAATTGGCCGCGCTGTACATTTTGCGGCAGATGGAACTCATCGACTTCCCGGATGCCCAGCCCTACCAGTCCAAGCTCTTGCCCGTGCGCAAGAGCGACCCCACGGATAGCCCGCTGTACCGCCTGATCAACCCGTAAGAGGAACGCATGCCGTATACCGCGTTTGGATGCCTGACCCTGGAGCAGATGGTCGAACGGCTGACGAAGTATCATCCCAATGACAACTTCGCGCTGGTCGAGCAGGCGTATGCCTTTGCCCAGAAGGCACACGAGGGGCAGGTGCGCAAAAGCGGAGAGCCGTATTTCACCCACCCGGTGCATGTTGCCAGCATACTGACCGAGCTCATGCTGGACGCGCAGACCATCGCGGCAGGCCTGCTTCATGACACGCTGGAGGATTGCCCCGGCGTGACGATGGAGGTACTGACCCAGCAGTTTGGCGGCGACGTCGCCCAGATGGTGGACGGCGTGACCAAATTGGGGCGCCTGGACTTCTCTGACCGCGAGGAACAGCAGGCCGAATCCCTGCGCAAGATGATCCTGGCCATGGGCAAGGACATCCGCGTGGTGCTGATTAAGTTGGCCGACCGCCTGCACAATATGCGCACGCTGTCCTTCCAGCCCAAGGAAAAGCAGGTGCAGGTCGCCCGCGAAACGCTGGACATCTATGCGCCCATCGCCCACCGGCTGGGCGTATACACGATCAAGCAGGAGATCGAGGATCTGGCCCTGCGCTACATCGACCCGGAAGGTTACCGCGATGTGGCGCTCAAGGTGGGGCAGAAGCGCGTGGAGCGCGAGGCGCAGATCCAGCTGATCATCGACACCCTCACGCAAAAGCTCGAGGAGATGGGCCTTAAAAACTTCGAGATTGCCGGCCGCCCCAAGCACCTGTACAGCATCTACCGCAAGATGGTGCTGCAGAACCGCCACTTTGACCAGATCTATGACCTGATCGCCGTGCGCGTGCTGGTGGACACCATCCCCGAGTGCTACACGGTGCTGGGGGTCGTTCATACGCTGTGGACGCAGATGCCCAACCGGTTCAAGGATTATATCAGCGTGCCAAAGAACAACATGTACCGCTCGCTGCACACCACGCTGGTGGGCGGACGGTCGATCCCCACGCCGTTCGAAATCCAGATCCGCACCCGGGAGATGCACCAGGTGGCCGAGTACGGCATCGCCGCGCACTGGAACTACAAGGAAGGCAGCAACCCGGACGGCCTGGACACCAAGCTTTACTGGCTGCGGCAGATCCTGGACTGGCAGTCCGAGACCCGCGACAGCAAGGAGTTCATGGACGGCCTGCGCACCGACCTGTTCAGCGAGGAAGTTTTTATCTTCACTCCCAAGGGCGACATCATCAACATGCAGCGCGGGGCCACGCCGCTGGACTTTGCCTACCGCGTGCACTCCCATGTGGGCAATTCCTGCGTGGGCGCCAAGGTCAACGGCAAACTGGTGCCGCTGGATACCGAGCTGGAGACCGGCGACCGCGTGGAAATCCTGACGTCGTCCTCGTCCAAAGGCCCCAGCATGGACTGGCTCAACGTGGTCAAAACCCAGCAGGCCAAAGCCAAGATTCGCCAGTTTTTCAAAAAGGAACTGCACAGCGAGAACGTGCAGAAGGGCCGCGACATCCTGGAGCATGAGGCCAAGCGCCGCGGCGTCAAACTGGGGGAGCTGACCAAAGCCGAGTTCATCGAGCCGATCCTCAAAAAATATACATTCCCGGACACGGAAGCGCTGTACGGCGCGGTGGGGTATGGCGGGCTGACCAGCGCGTATGTGATCAGCCGCCTGATGGAAGAGCAGAACAAGACAGAGAAATCCCAGGCGCCGCAAAAACCCACCCTGCCGGAGCCCAGCCAGGTCATGCGCCAGGGCAAGCCCACCCACGGCATCTATGTGGAGGGCGGCGCGGGCATGCTGGTGCGCTTCGGCCATTGCTGCAACCCGGTGCCGGGCGATGACATTATCGGCTATATTACAAGGGGCCGCGGCGTCACCGTGCACAAGTCGGACTGCGTCAACGCCGTCACCGCCGAAACGGAACGCATCGTGGATGTCTCCTGGGCGGACAGCGAGGTGGGCACATTCAACGCCAGCATCCGCATCACGGCATATGACCACCCCAGCCTGTTGGGCGAGATCACGGTGTTTGTCACCGACATGGGCACCCCGGTCACCGCGGCGTCGGCCAAAATGAACAAGAACGGCACGTGCGACATCCACATGGTCATCCAGGTCAACAGCAAGGAGCAGTTGCGCCAGGCGGTGTCCCGGCTGCAGAAACGCTCCGATGTGCTGGAAGCCTACCGCAGCGTGAGCCAGTAGCATGCGGTGCGTGGTACAGCGCGTGACCAGCGCGCGCGTGACAGTGGACGGGCAAACGATCGGGGAGATCGGACCGGGCTTGGCTGCACTGATCGGCGTGGAGCAGGGCGACACCGAAAAGGACGCCCAGATGATCGCCGACAAGCTGGCCAAGCTGCGCATCTTTGCCGACACACAAGGCAAGATGAACCTATCCGTGCGGGATGTCGAGGGTGCAGTGCTGGCCGTCAGCCAGTTTACCCTGCTGGGCGACGCGCGCGGCCAGAACCGGCCCGGCTTTACCCAGGCCGAGGAGCCCGAGCGCGCCAATGCGCTGTACGAGCTGTGCTGCAAACGGCTGGAGGAAAATGGGCTGACCGTGGCGCGCGGGCAGTTCCGCGCGCACATGAAGGTCACGCTGACCAACGATGGCCCGGTCACCATCTTGTTGGACAGCCGCAAACTGTTTTAGGAGGCTTTATGGAAATTCGCATCGTCCCGGTCGGGGCGCTGGAGACCAACTGTTATGTGCTGTGGCAGCCCGGGCGTGAGGACGCCGTGGTGATCGATCCCGGGGATGATGCGCAGAAAATCCTGGACGCGCTGGCCGGCAAAACCGTCGCGGCCATTTTGCTGACCCACGGCCACTATGACCACACTGGCGCGCTGTATGCGTTCCCGGATGCGCCCGTCTATCTGCATGAGGGCGACCACGCGATGCTCAAAAACCCGCGCGTATCGGGTGGACAATGGGCGGACGACAACAAGCCCCGCCGCGAAGCCACGGACACGGTCGTGGAAGGCCAAATATTGAAGCTGGCCGGCATCGTCTTTCAGGTGATGCACACGCCCGGCCACACCCCGGGCTGCGTGTGCTATGTGGTGGGCACGGACATCTTTACCGGCGACACGCTCTTTGACGGCGATTATGGGCGCACCGACCTGCCCGGCGGCAGCCCGCAGCAGATGCGGCAGTCCATCAAACGGCTGCTAGCGCTGCATGGCTATCACGCCTATCCGGGGCATGACACCAACATGGTGATCGCGTGAGATACAGCCTCTCCACATTCGCGCCGGATTTTGCCAAGGAGATGGCCGACGTCATCTCCTTGTTCTTTGGCGCGGTGGAGCGCGTAGACTACGACGCTGAGTTACTCTGCGTGCATGCTGACAATTTGGACGGCGCGCGGCGCACGTCCATGGTCAGCGTGTCGGGCATTGCCACGGGGGAAGCCAGCGTGACCGGCGACATTGGAGTTGACGCGCTGCGCGACAAGCGCCTGCACAAGCGGCAGGTCAAAATGGCGCTGTACCAGGCGCTCAAGCAAGCAACAGGCACGCATCCTCCGTGGGGCTCATTGACCGGCATCCGTCCCACGCGATTGGTCTATGCGCTGATGGATCAGGGAAAGTCGCTGGAGGACGCCTGCCTGCAAACCCAGCGCACGTTTGACCTGTTGCCGGCAAAAACGCGGCTGCTGCATGACATTGTCAGCACCCAGCAGGCGCTTGTACAGCCGAAGGAGAAGGACGTCGACCTGTACATCGGCATTCCGTTTTGCGTCACGCGCTGCCGGTATTGCAGCTTCATCAGCGCGCGGGTGGGCAACGGCAACATGCTGGCGCCCTACACGGACGCGTTGCTGCATGAAATGGACCGCACCCGGGACCTGATCGCGCGCGAGGGGCTAACCATCCGCGCCTTCTACATGGGCGGCGGCACGCCCACCGCGCTGCCGCCGGAACTGCTGGACAGGATTCTGACCAAAGCGCAGCCGTGGACTGACGCCGCGCTGGAGGCCACCGTGGAAGCCGGACGGCCGGACAGCGTCACCCGTGAGCAGCTCCGGGTGCTCAGGGACCACGGCATACAGCGCATCTCGATCAACCCGCAAACCATGCACGACCAGACGCTGGCCATCATCGGGCGCGCCCATACGCGCGCGCAGACCGAATCCGCCTACGCGCTGGCGCGACAGATGGGTTTTGACCGCATCAACATGGACCTGATCGCCGGTTTGCCCGGCGAAACGATGCCGATGTTTTTGGAGACGCTGGCATGGGCCAGGGGATTGGCACCCGAAAATCTGACCGTGCACACGCTAAGCGTCAAGCGCTCCAGCGATATGCACCGCTGGGCGGACAACCTGCCCGACGGCGAGATGGTGGCTGCCATGGTGGACGCCGCGGCGGCGGCCGCCAGCGACATGGGCATGGCGACCTACTACCTGTACCGGCAGAAGCACATGGCCGGCAACCTGGAAAATGTGGGCTATGCCCAGCCGGGCACCGCGTGCCTGTACAATGTGGACACGATGGAGGACACCGTCAGCATCCTGGCGATGGGGGCCGGCGGCATCTCCAAGCGCGTATGGCCTGACCGCGTGTTCATCAAGCGCGCGCCCAATGTAAAGGAAATCGCGCACTATACAGCGCGCGTGGATGAGATGGCCGACCGCAAAGACGGCCTGTGGCGGGAGGAGAAGCCCGGCTACTCCTCGTAGTCGATGCTCGTCCGGCTTTCGCGCACCCTGCGCATAAAGTCGCCAAACGCGACGTGCGCGGGGTGCGCTTTGTACGCGTACAAACCTTCCAGGTCATCAAACCGGCAGATCAGCGCCATGTCCTCGTTGTCCAGCGGCGCACCGTGCACGGGCGTGACGATCTGCGCGGATTTGAGGCCGGGTATTTCCCTTGTAAAGGTTTCCGCCATGCGCCGCGCGATGGCGATGTTCTCGTCCCTGTCGCGCCCTTCGGCGGTTTCCATCAGCTTGAACAACACAATGTGCCGGATCATGATACCCTCTCCATTATGCCCGCTTGCGAACGTCCGCGCCCAGCAGGCGCAGCGCCTGGCAGGCGCGCTTGTCAAACAACCGGGACGCGATGCGCTCGGTGTAGCGGCCGTGCACCTCCACCGGCGACAGGTTGGTGGAAATCACGGTGTTCAGCCCGCGCGACAGCCGGGTGTCCACCAGTGCGAACAGCTGCTCTACGGTGATGTTTTCCCACATGGGTTCGGTGCCCAGGTCGTCAATCAGCAGCAGCTGCGCGGTGTACAGGTCGCTTTCCGGCGTCAACTCGCGCGAAAAGTAGTCCGCGCGGATGCGGTTGAGCAAATCGTTCGCCGTGTACAAACGCGTGAGCACCCCCCGTGCCGCCGTGCGCCGGGCAATGGCCCGCAGCAAAAACGTTTTGCCCAGCCCGCTGGAACCCGTCAAAAACAGGTTCTGCGTGCGCGCCCGGGGCACCTGGTCGGCATACTCCTCGCAGATGCGGCGGATCTCGCGCATATACGCGCGCTGGGTCATGGTCAGCCCGCTCAACTGCGTGTCCGGGTATACCGTGTCATCGTAGGTTTCAAACGACGCTTCATCCAGCCCGAACGCGCTCAGGCTGGCCGAGCGCACGCAGCTGCAGAAGGACTTGCGCCCCTCGCCCACAAAACCGGTGTCCCGGCACAGCGGGCAATTGTAGATCGGATCCAGATAATCCTTCGCGAACCCATGTTCCACCAGCAGGGCGTCAATCCGGTCGTTGATGGCCTGCGTCCTGTCGGGCAGGTCGCCCGGGGTGACACCGTCCAGCGCCTGACGGATGCCCAGGAAGATGCCCGCGCGCCGCTCGTCCATCAGTTGGGCGATTTCGGGGCATGCCGCGCGCACCTGAAGCGCGCGCCGCTCCTCCTCCCGGCGGTTGACGGCTTGCCAGGCGCGGCGATCGGCCAGTGCCTGGGCCAACGGGTCATTGCTCATGGTTCTTCTGCGCTTCCTTTGAAATGTCCACAAACGTCTGCATCAGTTCATCATCGGTGTACGTACGCTGCACATACTGCTGCGCACCCACCTGCTTTCCCGCTTTGGGCGCCCTGGGCGCGTCGGCAAGCGCCGCCTCGCGCGTTGTGATGCCCGCCGCCTGCCAGCGCTCCAGCACGCGCGCCATGTAGGGCAGCTTCACTCGCGCGCCGCGCGCCTGCTCGGCCGCGGTCAACAGCAGCTCCTCCGAATGCCCGGCCGACAGCCATTTGACCAGCTGTTCCCGGTCGCGCGTGCCGGGCGCGCCGCGCTGCCCCGCCGCATCCAGAAGCCGCTTTAGCAGCGCGTCATGCTGGTGCAGGGCTTCCACATGATCCCTGGCCTTGCGCGCGGTGTCAATGCCCAAGGACTGCCAGGCATCCAGCAGCGGCTCCAGATCCTGGAACTTGCCCTCGCTTTGCGCTACCTCCCCGGCGGCTAACAGGATCATCTCATGGGAAAACCGCTGGGCAAGCGCGTCATAGGCGGCTTGCACCGCCGAAGCGTTGATCCGCGCGCCCAGGGCGCGCAGTACCTCCTGCGCGTTACGCTGGCTGACGCCCTGTGTTTCCAGTTGCTTTTTCACCTGCGCGCCGCTGATGCCACCCTGCCGCTTGCGCAGCGTGTCCAGAATGCCGTTCAAATACCCGAATGACGGGTTCTGCGCCTTGACGGTTTCCGCGCAGGAAGCCAGGATCGCATCATCGCTAAAGCCCCAGGCTTCCGTCCACTTGCTGTACAAATTCAGCTCATCCTCGCTGGGCTGCCGCCGCATGCCCAGTCGCCGCAGCACCGCCCGCGCGCCCTCGTGCATGCGGCGGGAGTGGTTCAGGTAGGTTTCGGTGTCCTCGGTGGTCTGTATGTTCGCTTCGCGCATCGCCACAGCCAGCGACTGCGCGGCCTTGAAGGAAAATGAAATCCCCCGGGTGTCGGCCAGGTGGTTGAGCATCATCAGCACAACCTCCTGCCTGAGCCCCAGATCCTGCACCCATTCATACGCCAGCGTAATTTCCTGGTTCTTCAGTTTCCTCCGGCTGCCGAACAGCGCGTTGACCGCCTCATAAAAGCCGATGAAGGCGGTGTCGGCGGTGAACGAATCCTGCCCGGTCAGCATATGCTGCCCCAGATGGAAAAACCGGTAGTTGGGCGGGTTGTCGCTGGTGCGCGCCACCAGGCGCCGCCGCTCCCAGTACCGCAGCCCCGCCTCCACCTGGCTTTCGGTCAAGCCCAGCTCGGCGGCCATTTCGGCAATGCCGAAATCC
>JAGVSV010000324.1 GCA_019137115.1 Bacillota bacterium | reverse complement strand
CGCCGCCGTTTTGCCCATCGGTTGGGCCTTCCTCCGGCACGGTTTTGATGCCCCAGGCAAACAGGATGAAGTGCCCCAGCCACACCACCGCCAGCGCAACTTGCCCGACCGGCACATGGCGTATCATGTACGCGCCCAGCGCCAGTCCGATGGATCCGATCGCCAGGTACGCCCCGCGTCGCAGTGTGCGTTTTCCGGGCTTCACCCGGGAACCGCGGAAAAGCTTTCGTCAAAGGTGATCACGCAGCGGAAGGTGGGGTATACCTTGGTCACCATCTGGCTGATCCTGCCGCGCAGCTGGTCGGACGGGATGTTCAGGCCCGGCGGCACCACGCAGTCAAAGATCACGTTGGTGTGCGTGGGACCGGGCACGATGCGCAGGTCGTGGATGGTCAAATCCCTGTGGATGGTTTTGACCTGCTCGCTCAGCCACGAGCGCAGGTCGCCGATGGCTTCATCGTCGGTGACGATGGGGTCCATGTGCACGACCAGGTGCAGGTTGAACTCCTTAAGCGCGTCCCGCTCGATGCGGTCGATCACGTCATGGCTGTCCAGCGCGTCATCCTCAGCGGCCACCTCCACGTGCACCGAGCCAAAGCGGCGCCCGGGGCCATAATCGTGAATCAGCAGGTCGTGCGTGTTCAGCACGCCGGGGTATTTGAGGATGTGTTGTTCAATCTCGCGCACAAACTGCGGGTCGGGCGCCACGCCCAGCAGCGGGTCCAGCGTGGATTTGACGATGCCGATGCCGCTGAACACGATGAACACCGCCACCGCCAGGCCCATCCATCCGTCCAGGTGCACGCCGGTGTAGTGGGCAATCAGCGAGGACACCAGCACCGCCGAGGTGGTGATCACGTCGTTGCGGCTGTCGGCCGCCGTGGCGATCAGGGTTTCCGAGCCGATCAGCCGCCCAGTGGCGCGGTTGAACGCCGCCATCCACAGCTTGACCAATATGGACGCGGCCAGCACGCCCACCGTGACCCAGCTGAACGTGACCGGCGTGGGCGAAAGCACCTTTTCCAGGCTGCCGCGGAACAGCTCCACGCCCACCACGATGATCAGCACCGCCACGATCAGGCCGGACAGGTACTCCGACCGCGCGTGGCCGAACGGGTGCTCGGCGTCGGCGGGCTTTCCGGACATGCGGAAGCCCACCAGGCTGACCACGCTGGAGGACGCGTCGGACAGGTTATTCACCGCGTCGGCTGCTACGGCCAGCGACCCGGTCAGCGCCGCCACCAGGAACTTGGACGCCGACAGCGCCACATTCAGAATAATGCCCACAATGCCCGCCAGCTTGCCATAGCTGGCGCGCACCGCCGGCCGCTCGGTGTGCTGATAGTCTTTGACAAACGTTTTGTACAAACCCGTAAACAGTTGAAATCCCCTCTTTCGCGCCGCGCGGCGCAAAAAAGCAACCACAAGCAGAAATGGGTTGCTTTGCGCTACATTATAAGGTGTTAAGGTTGGTGTGTCAAAAAATACCCGGGGCGTTCCCCACGGCGGCCGGTTCGGGTTGCGGAATGAACCCAAAGTTGAACAGCCGTTTCATGTCGTCCCAGCACTGGCCGCGGTTGCGGCACTTGAGCGCCACGGCCACCAGCGTGCGGCCGTCCTTCTGCGCGGCGCCGGTGTAGCAGAAGCCCGCGTTGTTGGTAAACCCGCTCTTGATGCCCCAGGCGCCGGGGTAGTAGTGCTTCGTGGTGGGCTGCAGGATTTCGGCGGTGGTGGTGATGGGCAACGCCGGGCGCATGGCGGTGGGGGGCATCGTGTAGGTAACGGCGGTGGCGATCTCGCGCACCGCGTCGTTGGCCAGCGCGTACCGGCACAGCACGGCCATGTCGCGCGCGGTGGTGTAGTGCGCGTCATCGTGATAGCCGTGCGGGTTGACAAAGTGCGTGCCGTCCATGCCCAACTCCTTGGCCTTTTCGTTCATTCTGGCGACAAAGGCATCCACGCTGCCGGACAGCAGATCGGCCACCGCGTTGGCGGCGTCGTTGCCCGAGCGGATCATCAGGCCGTACAGCAGCGCGCGCAGGGGCATTTCCTCGCCCGGCACCACGGGCACCAGCGAGGAATCATTGGGCACATCGCCGGCGGCGCGCGGCACAGTGACCATACGGTCCAGGTCGCCGCCCATTTCCACCGCCAGCAACAGCGTCATCACCTTGGTGGTGCTGGCCGGGTACATGCGCTGATCGGGTTCCTTTTCAAACAGCGCTTCGCCGGTTTTTACATCCATCACGATGGCCGAGCGCGCGTTTACGTACTGCGCCGCCAGCTTTTCCGGAGCGGCATCGTCAAAGAACTCCGGCGCTTCAATGCCCAGCGCGGACAGGTCGCCGTCCAGCGCCAGGCGCGTAGGCTCGTCGTATATACCGGTTTCAGTCACGCCGGGCAACTGGTGCCGTGCCATCAGCTTCTGCAGCGCGCGCAGCGCCTGCTCGGTCTGCGGCCCGAAGCGGCCGTCTGCCTGCCCTTCAAGGAAGTTCAGGTCATACAGTCGGTTTTGCAGCTTGGTCACCCGCGCGCCCCGCGCGCCGGTGGTTAAATCCAGCCGCGGGCTAACCACCTTGTCGTCATATAACAGCGTCAGCGTGGCGGGCCCTGCCACGCCGTCGGCGTCCAGCGTGTGCCCCTGCTCCTTGAGCCATTGCTGCGCGCGTCGCACGGCGGCGGCGGTCTGTTTGCCGTACGCGCCGTCCACCACGCTTTCCAAAAAACCCAGGTCGTTCAACCGCTGTTGCAGCTGTCGGACCTGCGCCCCCTTGGCGCCCACGGTCAATGTCGGCAGCGTTTCCGCCTGCGCGACGCCCAGCAGCAGAACGAGCGCCAGCAGGATCACGAGCATACGCCGCATGCGCACACCCCCTTCCGGTTTTCCATATAACGCGCGCGGCGATGAAAATCTTGCCAGACGTATGGCGGACGCGCGCTCATGCCCTGGGACGGGCGACTTCGGGCCACTCGGTGACCGCGCAGATGCGTTCATATGTGGGGAGCGGTATGGTGAGCACGGTGCCGTGCTTGAAGCCGTACGGGAAGGAGAACGCCTGATCCGCGCGCACAAACTGGCCGGAGGCCAGGCTGGGGGCGACAAAGGGCACATACCCCTGCCCTTTCCCGGGCACGCCGAAATAATCCAGCATCAGGCACCAGCGGCCGTCCGGCAGGCGGAATGCGGTGGGCGCCTCATACTGCCCCGGGTTGGCCAGCGACAGGCTGTCGGTAAATCCCGGCACCTGCGCATACGGGCCGAAGGGGTCATCCGCTGTCAGCAGGATCACGCCGGCGGGATTGCCCTGGGATTTGACGAACAGGTAGTAAGCGTCCCCCTCGTGATAGATGCAGGAATCGATGACCGAACCC
>JAGVSV010000027.1 GCA_019137115.1 Bacillota bacterium | reverse complement strand
GCGCGCGCTCACGCCCTTGGTGTCGGTGCGCGCGTTGGCCGCCAGGTTGCCCTTGAGCATCGTGACGCGCCGCTGCAGGCTGCGCTGGGCGCGCAGCTCCGTCGAAGCGCCCGCCGCGAAGCTCGCGCGGTGTTTCGTAACGAAATCCTGAAGCAAATCCCTGTTCCTCCTTCATTTGAGTCCTGTCAGTATACCACAACGGCCTGCCCTTCGGCTTGACAGTGCCGCCGCTTCCCCCTAAGATCGCCTTACCAATTTGTAAAAGGCAGGTGTACGTATGCCCCGTCAGTTTGTATGGGTGATGACCGACACGACCGGCTACAACATGGTGGGGTGCTATGGCTTTCCGGTGATGCGCACGCCCCACATGGACAAAATCGCCGAAAACGGCCTGCGCTTTGAGCGCGCGTACACCTGCCAGCCGGTGTGCGGCCCGGCGCGCTCGGCGCTGTTCACGGGGCTGTTCCCCCACTCCAACGGCAGCTGGGGCAACAGCATGCCGCTGGGCGCGGATGTGAAAACCATCGGGCAGCGGCTGTCCGCGCAGGGCATCGCGACCGGCTACATCGGCAAATGGCATCTGGACGCGGGCGATTATTTCGGCAACGGCATCTGCCCGGACGGCTGGGATCCCACTTACTGGTACGACATGAAGACCTACCTGGATGAACTGACCGACGAGGAAAAGGTGCGCTCGCGCAAGGCCAACCCGATGGAAACGCCCATTGAGGAAAGCTTCACCTTCGGCTACCGGGTCACGCAGCGCGCGCTGAAGTTCATCGAGGCGCACAAGGATCAGGACTTCTTTCTGGTGGTGTCCTATGACGAGCCGCACGACCCCGGCCTGTGCCCGGAGCCGTACGCGTCCATGTACAAGGACGTGGAACTGGAAAAGACGCCCGCGTACACGGACGATTTACAAAACAAGCCCGCGCTGCAGCGCTACTGGGGCGCGCGCAACATGACAGAACAGGCCGAGCAGCGGCCGGTCAAGCCGGCGCGGCTCTTGGGCTGCAACAGCTTTGTGGACGACCTGCTGGGGCGCGTGATGGACGCGGCGCGGACGCTCACGCCCGATGCCTTGCGACTGTTCACCTCCGACCACGGCGACGCGATGGGCGCGCACCGGCTGTTTGCCAAGGGGCCCAGCATCTATGACGAGATCGCCCGCGTGCCGCTGATCATGGAAGGGCCGGGCGTGCCCGCAGGCGCGGTCTATGAACACGCAGTCTCCCACATCGACCTGCCGGCCACCGTGCTGGACTGGTTCCATCTCCCCCGCCCCGCCATGCTGGAAGGGCGCAGCCTGTTGCCGCAGGTCGGCGACCCCGCGCTGCCCACCGGACGCCCGGCGTTTGTGGAATTCGGGCGCTATGAGATTGACCACGACGGCTTTGGCGGTTTCCAGCCCATGCGCGCGGCGGTTACCGACACCTGGCGGCTGGCGCTGCACGCGCTGGACATCGACGAGCTGTACAACACGGCGGACGACCCATACTGCCTGAACAACCGCATCAACGACCCCTCCTGCCAGAGCGAGCGCAACGCGCTGCACGACCAGATCATCGACTGGATGAACGCCACCCGCGACCCGTTCCGCGGCTACCAGTGGCAGGCGCGCCCGTGGCGGGCGTCCAAACAGCCCTCTTGGGACATGGAAGGCTACACCCGCCAGCGCGAAAACGACCCCGGCGAGTACCGGCAAAGGGATTACGGGACGGGCTTGCCGATGGAGAAGGCGACGCGGCTGAAGGGGTAGGCACCGGCGAGGACACTCATACCAGTGCGACTACATCCTCGATGCGGTCATACTGCAGCCCAGATGCCCGCACGTGACTGAGCACCTCGTGGCGCAAAAGTTGTATGCCGAAATCCTTTACCAACAGGCGGACCAGTGCGTCAAGCGCGATGGAGCCGCTTTGCGCAACCAGGTATGTCAGGAACGTTTCGGCCACAAAGGGCTGCGGCGAGCGGCGCAGCAAAATGTTGTTCTTCAGCCGCAGGTAGGCAAACCGGCTGTCCACTCGTAACAGCGAGTTGTAAAACCAATCGCCAAACGGCACATTCAGAAACGCATCAAAGCCCAGCCGGCGCAGATGCTTCATGGTAAAAAACTGGTCATCCGACGTGTACCCATACACCCGGTCGCAGAATGCGCTCAGCGCTTCGCGAGCTACACCGTGCGCCGCCAGCCAGCGCAGGGTGACATATCGTAGCGGCTCGTGCTCGACAATCTCATAGGTGGCTTTCATCTGGTTAAGACACGAGGTATACGCCGGAAGCCCGCCCAGCCGACGGTTGATTGCTTCGGCATCCACACAATCCCGACCGGACAGCAGATGGCGAAAATACGCATCTGCCGAGGGATAGTTGCGGTATGCATACGAGGCGTTTACCTTAAATCCCAGCAATTTGAGGTTGTACGGCGTAACCAGCGAAACATCCGCATCGGGCACAGTCTTGCGGTATATATCGCGCACCTCGGAAAAGAAATAGAAGTCCTCAGTCAACTGCTGGCCTAACCGCCACTGGTGCTCATCGGTCATGCGTCGCTCATCAATGGTGTACATGCCTTGGTGATAGTAGGCGTCAATGCCGCTGAGCCAGTTGGCTCGGATGGTGTTCTCGCGTGCCCCGTATTCCTCGGCGATGAGCGCGACCAGACCCTCCACGGAAATGGGGGCTGTCATAAATAGGATATTGCGCACCGCGGCGTCCCGGTCAAAATGCCCGAACTGTAGCATGGGCATGCGGCCGTAATCCACGCCGGGCACGCCATTTGCGTCGGTTTTCTTGATCAGGTTGTGCAGCTCATATTCATCTCGGATATCATATACTTCCATCAGGTCCGCATGCTGCAGCATCAATAGCCGCGTCGACAGCGCCGTGTTCTGATACTGTGCAAGATTCAGCTCCCTGTACAGAAGTGATACATCGGTAGAGGCAATGTCGTAGTACCGCAGGCGCCTGTTTTGTTTCCAGAGCACATTGTACGCGTTTGCCAGCCGGTTTTCCCGTGTGCGCAGGTTAGAAGCATTCAGCGCCAACTTATCGTCCCCCTGCAAGGCGTGCTGGCGCAGAAAATCGGTGTACATGGCAAAGAACGCATCCAACGTCACCTCGTCGCGGCAGTAGGTCTCCAGGATATGGTCCTCGATGGCAGCGCGCTGCCTGCGGATGAAATCGCCCTGTACCTGGATGTGATCCTGCTGCATCCAGTTGAGTACGCTGCGACGGATGTCCGCAGGCAGCGAAACATCGTCAATGGCTTGCTCAATGTCCTGGGTACCCATGCGATACAGTATGCTTAGGTAGTACCACAGGGCATAGGGGTAGCCCATTGCCAGCAATGCGTCGCGCCCGGCGCGGTAGGTTTCATAGAAAACGCGGTACCTGTCCTCCGCCACCACGCCCAGCGCGCG
>JAGVSV010000109.1 GCA_019137115.1 Bacillota bacterium | reverse complement strand
AGCACCCGCTGACCGGTCATGGCATGATCCGCGCCACGTTGAGCGCGCTGCGCTGCATTTCCGATGGCTGGCGCAGGGAGGATGTGCTGGCGTATCTCAAATCCGGCTTCTCCAGCCTGTCCGAGCAGGACGTCTGGACGCTGGAAACGTATGCCAACGCCTATGGCATCGGCGGCAACCGCTGGCGCAAGCCATTCGACCGCGGCCCGGAGGAAGCGCGCCAGGCGGCGGAGCTGCTGCGCCTTGCCCTGGTCACCCCGCTGATGACGCTGCACCAGGCGCTGCTGAAAGCAGTGAGCGCAACTGAGTCCATCCAGGCGGTGCTGGACTTCCTGTATGAAACCCACGCGGATGCCCGCATCCTGCAGTTGGAGCAGAAGCTGCTCAATGACGGCCTGCCGGAGCAGGCCATCCGCACCCGCCAGGTGTGGGGGCGGCTGTGCGCCATGTTTGAGCAGATGTACGCGCTGCTGGACGGTGCCCGAATCCCCATTGGTCGTTTCGCGGACTGGCTGGAAGCGGGGTTGGCGGCCGAGGAGATTTCGGCGCTGCCGGCATCCGCCGAGTGCGTGCAGTGCGGGGAAATTGGCCGGCTGATCCCGGACGAGCCGCATGTGTTGGTGCTGATGGGCCTGAACGACGGCATCCTTTCCGGCGTGCAGGAGGAGTTGCTCACTGACCGCGAGGTGACGGACGCCGAGCAGCGGTTGGACGTCAGCTTGGGTTTGCGCGGCAGGCTCAAGGAGCAGATGGCGCTGCTGGACCTGTGGAAGGCCGTGTCGGCCCCCACCGAGAAACTGTTTTTGAGCTTCACATTGCGGGATGAGGAAGGCAGCGTGCTGCGCCCGCTGGGCAACATCGCGGCGATCAAGGCCATGCTGCCCCAGCTGATTGAGGAAGGCGGCGCGCTGGCCCCGGAGGAAAGCGCCGTTGCGCCCATTGCCGCCGCACCCGCGCTGGACGCGATCGCCCAGTTCCTTTCACAGGGCAGCATACCCGATCATTGGCAGGATGCCTGGGCGCATCTGTGCCATGATCCCGTTTGGGCGGATCAAGCCATGCAAGTGTTTCTTGCCGCAGGCGGCGAATCGCGGCCGGAGGTCATCCCCGCCAACCTGGCCACCGCCCTGTACGCCCGGGACACCACATCTGTATCCCGGCTGGAAACCTTCGCCTGGTGCCCGTTCAAGCACTATGTCACCTATGGGCTAAAACCCCTGCCCAATCTGGAGTGGCTGGTGCTGCCCAATGACCGGGGGCTGTTCTACCATGAAGTGTTGGAGCGTTTTGTGCTGGAAGCCGTGAGAACGCCCGGCTGGCCGGACGTGGATCGTGAGGTTACCGACGCGCTGGTGGAGGAATTGTGCACGCCCGCGCTGGTGGAGCGTATCGGCACGCCCTTTCACGACAACGAGCGCACGGCCTATTCGGTACGCGCGATGAAAAACGTGGTGCGCCGCATCGCCTGGATGATCACCAAAGGCGCGCAGGGTTCAGCCTTCCGCCCGGCGATGGCCGAGGTGCGTTTCGGTTACGCCGTGCCCAACGGCCTGCCGCCCGTCACGCTGACGCTGCGCGATGGGACTGCATTGAACGTCCATGGCTTGATCGACCGCATTGACCTGTATGCCGGGCCCGAGGGGCGCTACCTCCGGGTGGTAGACTACAAAAGCGGTAACCAGCAGTTGATGGGGGAGCGTGTGCTGGGCGGGCAGCAGCTGCAGCTGCTGATCTACATGGAGGCGGCTTTGCAGACGGACGCGCGCTATGAAGCCGCGGGCGCGTTTTACCAGCATCTGGAGGATCCGGTCGTCCGCGAGGAGGATCCTGTCAAAGCCGAGCAAATGGTCGAAAAACAGCTGCGCCTGAAGGGCATCGCGCTCAACGACCGCCGCGTGCATGATTTAATGGAGGACCCGGCAAAGCCGCTGACTCTGCGCACGCGCTTCAAGGCCAGTGGCGAGCCGTACGCCGGCGACCCGTTGTTCAGCCGGGAGGAGATTCACGCGTTTGGGTCATTTGCCAGACAGAAGGCAGGGCAGCTGGCGGACGATCTGCTGGACGGCGCGGTGCGTCGGCGGCCCGCCATGGACAAGAACGGGCGCGGCCCGTGCGATTATTGTGAGTATGCCGGCATCTGCCGGCGCGACGCGCTGGACATCATGCGGGACGCCCGGCTGCTGGAGCCGATCTCGCTGCACGCGCTGGCGCAGGATTTGACCGGCATGCATCGCTGACAGGTTTGAGTTGCTTCCTGGCGCCGCGAATGTGCGGTGCTTTTTGGTTGCCGGGTGTTGACATTTGCGCGCGCCTTGTGGTTCAATATACTGTGTTCCGGAGTTTAGCATCGCTAAACTTCGGGCATGGAAAGGGGCACGTGGATGGACATCGGCAACAAGCTCAAACGCCTGCGGGTTCAACTGAACCTGACGCAGGAGGAACTGGCCGATCGGTGTGAGCTCAGTAAGGGCTTCATATCCCAGGTGGAGCGCAACTTAACCTCGCCTTCCATCGCCACGCTGACCGACATCCTGGAGGGGCTGGGCACCAGCCTGCGCGCGTTCTTTGGGGAACCATCGGATGAAAAGGTGGTTTTCAGCGCGCAGGATATGTTTGAAAAGCAGGACACCGACGCCCTCAACGGGCGCATTGTCTGGCTGGTGCCCACCGCTCAGAAGAACCGCATGGAGCCCATCCTGGTGGAGCTGGCGCCCGGCGGACGCACCCAAACCATGCCGCCGCACGAGGGCGAGGAAGTGGGGTATGTGCTGTCCGGCACCATTCATCTGGTGGTGGGCACCCGCGTGCACCGCGTGCGGACCGGCGAAAGCTTCTGCATGCACCCCGGCGATACCCACCACATTGCAAACCCTGGCAAGCGACCGGCAAAATTCCTTTGGATTTCATCGCCCCCATCATTTTGATGCGCGGAGGACACCTGACTTGGCCAATGAACCAACCCAGCTGATCCGGCTGGAAAACATCTCCAAGGAGTACAGCGGTGTGGAAGTGCTGTCGGACATCAACCTGTACATCCGCAAAAACGAATTCCTGACGTTGCTGGGTCCATCCGGCTGCGGCAAGACCACCACGCTGCGCATCATTGGCGGCTTTGAGCGCCCGACCACCGGCCGCGTGCTGTTTGACGGCGAGGACATCACCGCGCTGCCGCCGTACCGCCGCCGCGTCAACACGGTGTTCCAGCGCTACGCGCTGTTCCCGCACCTGAACGTATTTGAGAACATCGCCTTCGGTTTAAAGGTGGCCAAACTGCCTAAAGCCGAAATCGCCCAGCGCGTGGACAAGATGCTCAACCTGGTCAACCTGCGCAGCTTTGGCAAGCGCGGTGTGGAATCGCTCTCCGGCGGGCAGCAGCAGCGTGTGGCCATCGCCCGCGCGCTGGTCAACGAGCCGGAGGTGCTGCTGCTGGACGAGCCGCTTGGCGCGCTGGATGTC
>JAGVSV010000176.1 GCA_019137115.1 Bacillota bacterium | reverse complement strand
TACGGTATGCCTTGTCATGGTTGATGATAACACAGATGGAACGGGCGCGCGAATGGCAAATAACCGAAAAACCCCGCCATGGAAGGCGGGGCAACAAGTTTTGGAGTGAGAAATTATTCTTCCTCTTCTTCTTCCTCGGGCAGTTCGGCGTTGTGGAACACTTCCATCACGTCGTCGTTGTCGTCCAGCATTTCAAGCAGCTTGAGAACCTTTTCCAGGGTCTCGGAGTCCTCCATCGCCACGGTGTTCTGGGGCAGCTTCTGCCGCTCGGCGGACACGAATTCCATGCCGCCCTGCTCCAGCGTTTCGCGCACGGCGGAAAAATCATTGGGCGCGGTGTAAATCTCGAAAAACTCGTCGGTCTCCTCCACGTCCTCCGCGCCCGCGTCCAGCGCCAGCATCATCAGCTCTTCATCGTCGATGTCGGGGCTGCGCTCCACCAGCAGCACGCCCTTGTGGTCAAACATATAGCCAACGGAGCCTGTCGTGCCCAGCGATCCTCCGTTTTTGTCAAAGATGTGGCGCACCTCGGCCGCCGTGCGGTTGCGGTTCTCGGTGACGACCTCCGCGATGATGGCGACCCCGCCGGGGGCGTAGCCTTCATAGGTGATCTCCTCATAGGTGACGTTGCCCAGTTCGCCGGCGGCCTTTTTGATGCTGCGGGTGATGTTGTCGTTGGGCATGTTGCTGGCTTTCGCCTTGGCGATGATGTCGCGCAGCTTGCCGTTGACGGCCGGATCGCCGCCGCCTTCGCGCACGGCGATGGCAATCTCGCGGCCGATCTTGGTAAAGACCTTGCCGCGTTCCGCGTCCGCCTTGCCCTTCTTGTGCTTGATGTTGGCCCACTTGGAATGCCCTGACATGAAAAACGCTCCCTTCGGATTCCCACTAGATTACATACATTTCACTGTATTTTACCATAGATAGCCGTTCCTGCCCACACCGGGCAACGCAAAAGGAGCCCGTCCTAACAGACAGGCTCCAATATTCCAGGAAGGTTTACTTGTGCGCCATCTCAATGGCAACCGCCACGGCAACCGTTGCGCCCACCATCGGGTTGTTGCCCATGCCGATCAGCCCCATCATTTCCACGTGTGCCGGCACCGAGGACGACCCGGCAAACTGCGCGTCGGAATGCATGCGGCCCATGGTGTCGGTCATGCCGTAGCTGGCCGGGCCCGCGCCCATGTTGTCCGGGTGGAGCGTGCGGCCGGTGCCGCCGCCGGAGGCCACGGAGAAGTACTTCCGGTTGTGCTCAATGGCCCACTTTTTGTAGGTGCCCGCCACCGGGTGCTGAAAGCGCGTGGGGTTGGTGGAGTTACCGGTAATCGAAACGTCCACGTTTTCGTGGCGCATCACGGCCACACCCTCGTTGACGTCATCGCAGCCAAAGCAGCGCACCTTGGCGCGCTCGCCGTCTGAAAACGCCTTCTCGCGCACGACCTTGAGATCGCCCGTGTAGTAGTCATACTGCGTCTGCACATAGGTGAAGCCATTGATGCGGCTGATGATGTACGCCGCGTCCTTGCCCAGGCCGTTGAGAATCACGCGCAGGGGCTTTTTGCGCACGCGGTTGGCGGTGTTGGCAATGCCGATGGCGCCCTCGGCGGCGGCAAAGGACTCGTGCCCGGCCAGGAACGCAAAACAGTCGGTGTCCTCATTGAGCAGCATGGCGCCCAGGTTGCCGTGGCCGTGGCCCACGTCGCGCTGGTCGGCCACCGAGCCGGGAATGCAGAATGCCTGCAAGCCATCACCAATCGCCTCGGCGGCCTTGGCCGCGCTGGTGATGCCGCGCTTGAGGGCCAATGCCGCGCCCAGCGTATACGCCCATACCGCGTTGTCAAACGCGATCATCTGCGTGCCGCGCACGATCTTTTCGACATCAATGCCTTTGGAGAGCAGCAGCTCGCGCGCCTCCTCCAGGGACGCCAACCCTTCGGCCTCCAGCACCTTGTTGATCTGCGCGATACGCCGCTCATATCCTTCAAATTTTGGCATGGATGGCCTCCTTACTGATTACGCGGGTCAATGTACTTGGCGGCATTGGCAAACCGTCCGTACGTGCCCACGTTCTTTTCGTATGCTTCCTTGGGGTCGGTGCCCTTCTTGATGGCTTCCATCATTTTGCCCAGGTGGCAGAACTGATAGCCGCAGATCTCGCCGTCCTCGTCCAGCGCCAGCTTCATCACGTAGCCCTCGGCCATTTCGAGATACCGCGGGCCCTTGGCCACGGTGCCGTACATGGTGCCGATCTGGCTGCGCAGGCCCTTGCCCAGATCCTCAAGCCCGGCGCCGATGGGCAGCCCGCCCTCAGAAAACGCGCTTTGCGTGCGGCCATAGGAGATCTGCAAAAACAGCTCGCGCATGGATGTGTTGATGGCGTCGCACACCAGGTCGGTGTTCAGCGCTTCCAGCACGGTTTTGCCGGGCAGGATTTCGGCGGCCATGGCGGCGGAATGCGTCATGCCGGAGCAGCCGATGGTTTCGATCAGCGCTTCTTCGATGACGCCGTTTTTGACGTTCAATGTGAGCTTGCAGGCGCCCTGCTGGGGCGCGCACCAGCCCACACCGTGGGTCAAACCCGAAATGTCCTTGACTTCGCGGGATTGCACCCATTTGCCTTCCTCCGGGATGGGCGCCGGGCCGTGGTTGCAGCCCTGCTTGACAGAGACCATCGCTTCCACTTCGTGGGAATATTGCATGCGTTTACCTCCTCAGGAATAGTGAAGAACCTAACGAAGTATAGCACAAGCCGGCTCATCAAGGAAGATGGCGCGCCCCTTGTTTGGGCTGCAAACGGGGTATATTGTTTTTGACCGCGCGAAATCAATCTGACAACTGGGAGTGAATCCTATGGAAACAATCGCTGAATACCTTGCCACCATTGACAATGAAAACCATCGCCAGCGCATGGCCGAGGTTTTTGACTGGATTGCAAAGACCTACCCCAAGCTGGCGCCGCGCATCGGCTGGAACCAGCCCATGTTCACCGACCACGGCACGTTCATTATCGCCATGAGCTATGCCAAAAAGCACATGGCGGTCACGCCAGAATGGGCCGGGTTGCAGCCGTTCCTGGAGGAGTTTGACGCCAAGGGGCTGTCCCATTCCATGATGATCGTGCGCTTCCCCTGGGACAGGCCGGTGGACTATGACCTGCTGGGGCGCATGATCGAGTTCAACATCAGGGACAAGGAGAATGTCACCACATTCTGGCGCAAAAACGAGGAGTAGGTGTGCCAGAAAAAGCATGAAAGGGAGGCAAGTGTGCATTGACTTTGGCGCCTGCTTCACTTAGAATAAAACCAAAGGAAGGCGCTTCACGCGTTTCCAAAGTGGCAAAACCGGGTATGTTTCGGTATACCCGGTTGTTGTGCGGAAACCCGCACCAATATGAAGGAGGATTCCCAATGAAAAAGTTCCTGTCGCTTGCGCTGGTCATGGTTCTGGCGCTGTCCCTGTCCCTGTCCGCGTT
>JAGVSV010000107.1 GCA_019137115.1 Bacillota bacterium | reverse complement strand
AGCAAGACCATCCGCGAAAACATCGCCATCGCACAGCGGGAGCCGCCGCAGCATGACATTGACCGCGCCGCCAGGGACGCTGCCGCCTACAACTTCATCGAGGAAAGCGAAAAAGGCTACGACACCATGGTGGGCGAGCGCGGCGTTACGCTCTCCGGCGGCCAGAAACAGCGCATTGCCATCGCGCGCACGCTGCTGAAAGACAACGACGTGATGATCTTTGACGATTCGCTGTCCGCGGTGGACACGGAAACCGACGCGCAGATCCGCGAAGCGCTGGCCAGCCGCTCCAAAGGGATGACCAGCATCATCATCAGCCACCGCATCACCACGTTAAGCCAGGCCGACCGCATCTTTGTCATCGGCGACGGCCGCGTGGCCGAAAGCGGGACGCATGAGGAACTGGTACAGGGCGGCGGCATGTACGCGCGCATTCACAGCATTCAGGATGGTCTGGAAGAGGAAGAGCGCCCGGTGCTCTCCCCCGCCTGACCGAAAGGAACAACCATGCAATTTCAAGAAGAACAGGACTATAGCCAATCCATCAACCTGGGCGTATGGAAAAAGCTGGTCAGTTATCTGAAAGCGTTTCGCGGCAAGCTGGTATTTGTCGGATTTATGATGGCCATCCTGGCCGTTGTGGACGTGATGATGCCGCTGATGTCCCGCTATGGCATTGACCAGTTCGTCACCAAACGCACCACCGAGGGGCTGGGCGCTTTCGCGGCGCTGTATGCCGGGCTGTTGCTGCTACAGGTCGTTGCCATCTTTCTGTTCATCTACATGGCCAGCCGGGTGGAATACGGCATTAGCTTTACCCTGCGGCGCGACGGTTTCCGCAAGCTGCAGTCCCTGCCGTTCTCCTTCTTTGACCGCACGCCGGTGGGCTTTCTGATGAGCCGGATGACCAGCGACATCCAGCATGTCAGCGAAGCGTTTGGCTGGGGGCTTGTCGACCTGGTGTGGGGGCTGGTGTATCTGACCGCCAGCGTGATCTCCATGCTGCTGATCGACTGGAAGTTGACGCTGATGATCCTGATCGTGGTGCCGCCGCTGGCGGTGGTCTCGGTGTACTTCCAGCGCAAGATTCTGGGCAGCCAGCGTGAGGTGCGCAAGACCAACAGCCGCATCACGGGTGCGTTCAACGAAGGCATCATGGGCGCCAAAACCAGCAAAACCCTGGTGCGCGAGGAGATGAACGTGGAGGAGTTCTCCGAGCTGTCCTCGCACATGAAAACCGTTTCGGTGCGCGCCGCGTCCTTAAGCGCCATCTACCTGCCCATCGTGATCTCCATCGGCTCCATCGCGACGGCTTACCTGCTGATGCAGGGCGGCATGCAGGTATTGAGCGGAGCCATGACATTGGGCACGGTAACCGCGTTTTTCAGCTACACGATGCAGTTCTTCCAGCCCATCCACAACATCGCCAGCGTGTTTGCCGAAATGCAGCGCATGCAGGCGGGCGCAGAGCGCGTGGTGTCCCTGCTGGAGACCGAGCCTGACATCGTGGACTCCGACGAAGTGCAGGCAGTCTACGGCGACAGCTTCCACCCCAAGCGCGAGCAATGGCCCGCGATCAAGGGCGATGTGACGTTTGAGGATGTCACGTTTGCCTACAAGGGCGGCGAAGCGGTGCTCAAGGCCTTCAGCCTGACGGTCAAAGCCGGCGAGACCATTGCGTTGGTGGGGCCCACGGGTGCCGGCAAATCCACCATCGTCAACCTGATTTGCCGCTTTTATGAGCCCACCAGCGGCCGCATTCTGATTGATGGCACCGATTACCGGGAGCGCAGCCAGCTGTGGCTGCAGTCCAACCTGGGCTATGTGCTGCAGGAGCCGCACCTGTTCTCCGGCACCATCGCCGACAACATCCGCTACGGCAAACGCGACGCCGACATCGAGGAAGTACAGCGTGCGGCCCGGATGGTCAATGCGGAGGATTTCATCTTGCGGATGGAAAACGGCTATGACACCGATGTGGGCGAAGGCGGCAACAAGCTGTCCACCGGCGAAAAACAGCTGGTCAGCTTTGCGCGCGCCATCATCGCCAACCCGCGGCTGTTTGTGCTGGACGAAGCGACCTCATCGGTCGACACCGAAACCGAGGTCAGCATCCAGCACGCCATTGAGCGCACGCTGGAAGGCCGCACCAGCTTTATCATCGCGCACCGGCTGTCCACCATAAGGAACGCAGACCGCATATTGGTGATCGAGGACGGCGTGGTGACCGAAAGCGGTTCCCACCGCGAACTGATCGCCCAGCGGGGCTTCTACTACAAGCTGTATACCAACCAGTTCCGGGAGGAACGGTCCCGCCAGGCGATGGCACAGTACGCGAAGTAACCTTGTGCTCGCCCTGACCGCGTGATACACTCGCGCTGCCAACACAAAAGGGGGGCAGCATATGGCCTGCGCGTGGAGCGGTTTTTATTTACAAACACAGCTGAAGCGGTGGATGCAACATATCCCCCGCCGCTTCAGTTGCAGGGACTTTTCCGGCCCTGCCCAGATGGCGCAGAAAAGCGCGCTGCACTACGCGGCTGCCCGGGTGTGCCTGCCGCATACGCGCATCGTGGTGCAGGACTGTGAGCCCGACATGTTCTACCCCATCCCTTTTGTCACCACCATCACCGGTGCTCGGCACTACGCCGCGGTGATCGCGGACATGGCGCAGGAGGACGCGGCCTTATGGGCTGGGATTTCCGGCCAGGCATTTGTGCTGGAGGCGACGTCGCTTCAGATGGGCACGTGCTGGGTGGCCGCCAACTACCGCAGGCGCGACGTGGATATTCCGCTTACCGGACAGGAAAAGCTGCTGGCGGTCATCGCGCTGGGCATCCCCGGCGATCCGGAAGGCGCCAGCGGCCGCACGCGCAAGCCGCTCAAGCAGCTGTGCATCGACGACCCGGCCCATTGGCCGCTGTGGGCATACCAGACGGCCGAAGCTGTGCGCGCTGCACCCAGCGCCATGAACCGGCAGCCTTGGCGGTTTTCCTGCTCGGGCAACACGATGCGGCTGGGGTTCCCCAGGAACAACCTGGATGCCGGCATTGCCGTGCTGCACGCGGAATGCGCGTTACGGGATGTCCCCCACACGTGGCGCACCAGCGCCCAGCGCAGCCACTGGCTGGTCCAACACCAAGGAGAAACATGACCCTGTTTGATTTTAATGAGCAAAAGAATGTTCCGCTGGCCGAGCGCATGCGCCCGCGCGCGCTGGATGAGGTATATGGCCAGAAGCATCTGATTGGCGAGGGCAAGCTGCTCAGGCGCGCGATCCAGGCCGACCAGCTGACCAGCAGCATCTTCTATGGCCCCCCGGGCTGCGGCAAAACGTCGCTTGCTTTCGTGATTGCGCAGATGACCAAGGCGGCGTTTGTCCGCATGAACGCGGTGACCTCCGGCGTGGCGGATGTGCGCGAAGTGCTGGCAGAGGCCAAAGAGCGCCGCGCGATGTATGGCAAAACGACCTATCTGCTGCTGGATGA
>JAGVSV010000068.1 GCA_019137115.1 Bacillota bacterium | reverse complement strand
AAAGATCACCGCGTTCATGTCACCCTCCATAGCCGGAGTATACCGTGCGGCACACCGGGTGACAAGGCGAAGCGCGGTTGTGGAATGCGATGTGAGGAATGCAATGGGCCGCTGCGGGTTAGCTACCTGCGCTATCGCACTACGCCGCCGTGCAGGCGCATGCCTTTGCTGATGCCGGGCGGTTGATCGCCTTTGGTGTCCGCATCCTCACAAGTAGTTCGGACAGTTTACATCATACACGCATATTCAACGTTCCCTCCCTCCGCTTCACATCTGCGTAACATTTTGTCACGGTTCCCGAACAGATGAATATCCACAGAATATGTGTGCCCCTCTCTGTATCATTTCTCATCTTTCTGCATTCTTATGTTTGTGTAATGAACAAAACCGCGCCCTTTCCGCCGAACCATGCATGTGCCGGCTGGAAACGTGCATGGATGTGCTGCATAGCCGCCATGCCTGGGTTTTCCACATTGTCCACAGAGTTATCCACGGAAAAAGGAGCCAAAGGCCTGTCGCGGGCGGACTTTTGTGAGGGGAACGTAAATTCGGCGGAGAAATGACGCAAGTTATCCACAGGTGATCGGCCGGCTTATCCCACGTCTTGTCCACACGAACACCGTTTCGCCCCTCCGCCAATCTATACCGGCGTATCCACGATGATGCATAAACGGTGGAACACATGTTCCATGAGGGAACCGTCGACGGCAGCAAAAAACCGCGGCTCCGAAGAGCCGCGGCGCGGGGTACGGTTGTTGGGTCAGCGGTTCAGCAGGGTCGCCTCGGTCTCCTTGTCGAAGAAGTGCAGCCGCGAGGTGTCCAGAGCGACCACGGTGTCGTCCCCCATGCGGGTATGGGTGCGCGGGTCGACGCGGGCGATGATGTTCTCTTCCTTGCCAGTGGTGGTGAAGTACAAGTAGGTCTCCGAGCCCATCAGCTCCGTCACTTCAATGTGTACCTTCATCTGGGCGTCGGGATGGGCGGCAACGCGCTCCGGGTTGTCGGTGATGTTCTCGGGGCGGATGCCCATGGTGACTTCCTTGCCAACGTAGCTTTCATCCACGAACTTGGCGACCTTCTCTTCCGGCACGCGGATCTTGTTGTCGCCAAACAGCGCGTACACGCCGCCATTCTCGGAAACGAGCTTCACGTCAAAGAAGTTCATCTGCGGGCTGCCGATGAAGCCGGCCACGAACTTGTTGTTCGGATAGTCGTAGTTGTTCTGGGGCGTATCCACCTGCTGGATGAAGCCGTCTTTCATGATGCAGATGCGCGAGCCCATCGTCATGGCCTCGGTCTGGTCATGGGTTACGTAGATGAACGTGGTCTGCAGGCGCTGATGCAGCTTGGTGATTTCCGTACGCATCGCCACGCGCAGCTTGGCGTCCAGGTTGGAGAGCGGTTCGTCCATCAGGAAGACCTTGGGCTCACGCACGATGGCACGGCCCAGGGCAACGCGCTGGCGCTGGCCGCCGGACAGGGCCTTGGGCTTGCGGTTGAGCAGGTAGCTGATGTCCAGGATGTGGGCGGCGGCTTCCACGCGGCGCTTGATTTCATCCTTGGGGGTCTTGCGCAGCTTGAGGCCGAACGCCATATTGTCATACACCGTCATGTGCGGGTACAGCGCGTAGTTCTGGAACACCATCGCGATGTCGCGGTCCTTGGGCGCTACGTCGTTGACCAGCTTGTCGCCGATGTACAGCTCGCCGTCGGAAATCTCTTCCAGGCCCGCGACCATGCGCAGGGTGGTGGACTTGCCGCAGCCGGACGGGCCGACCAGCACGACAAATTCCTTGTCCTCGATGTCCAGGGTAAAGTCGCTGACCGCGGTGACGCCGCCCGAGTAAACCTTGTAGATGTTCTTCAGGGATACGCTTGCCATAGTGTGGCCTCCTTTTATGTTGTCCTTGGCTTTGCCGCCTTTGGATCTGCCGTCATTATACGGGGTGGCGCGCCGCTTGAACAGTCTTGAAAGTTCACAAAAATGGGGAGCAATGTTTGTGCAATCTATGCCCTTTTTGGCCCAAACGACCCATGCCGGCCTTGTACCGGAGCGGTTTATCCCGTAGGATAAGGGCAGACAGGGGTGAACAACATGGAAGATCAGGTTGCAAAACTGCAAAGCATGCTCAAAGCGTCGCGGTATGCCGTGTTCTTCGGCGGCGCCGGGGTGTCCACCGAGAGCGGTATCCCCGATTTCCGCAGCACGGACGGGCTGTACCACCAGAAATGGCGCGATCCGCCGGAAACCATCCTGAGCCGTCCCTACTTTGACAGCCGGACGGAGGATTTCTACGCCTTCTACCGCGAGAAGATGATCTATCAGGACGCGCAGCCCTCCGGCGCGCACCGCGCGTTGGCCCAACTTGAACAGCGCGGCATGATGCGCGCGGTGATCACACAGAACATCGACGGGCTGCACCAGATCGCGGGCAGCAAAAACGTAGTGGAGCTGCACGGCTCCATCCACCGCAACGCGTGTATGGCGTGCCGGCGGCAGTATGACCTGGCCTGGCTGCTGTCCACCCAGGGGGTGCCACACTGCGCCTGCGGCGGCGTGGTCAAACCCGATGTGGTGCTGTATGGGGAGCCATTGAACGATGCCGTCACCGCCCAGGCCGCGCGGGAAATCCGCAAATCCGACTTGCTGATCATCGGCGGCACAAGCCTGAGCGTATATCCCGCGGCCGGCTTTGTGTCGCTGTGCCCGGGGCGCATTGTGCTGATCAATCGCACGCCGACAGCCTACGATGGCCGCGCGGACATGATCGTGCGCGCGCCCATCGGGGTGTTTCTGTACCGGGTGGTGGAGGGGCTGGCGGGCTAATCCCCGCCGTCCAGGACGCGCACAGCCAGGTCGCCGCGGCATTTGGCGGCGTCGGTGAACACCCGCAGCAGGGTTTGCCCGTACGCGCCCAGCGTGTTGCGGATGGCCGCGGCATAGGTGATCGTGATGTGCCCGCTGATTTCCGACAGGCAGTCGTTTAGCGCATCCAGATTGCGGCCGTAGGTTTCCGGCAGCCCCAGCTGCTGCTGCAGGTAGCGGTGCGCATCGGCGCGGCTGTCCATCCTGCGCCCGTCAATGGTGATGCGTTGCATAGGCCCTCAAAACAATTGCTCAAACGACACGTAATGGTCGTCGGTATAGAAGATCAACCCGTCAGTAGAAAACACGATGCGCTTGGCGCCGCGCGAGGATTGGCCCCAGGTGTCGATGTCACATTCGATGTACTGGCGGCCTTTTTGCGTAGGCAGCAGGCCCTCATAGTTGCCAAAACGGTCGCCGCCGATGGCCCTGCCGGGGGCGACCTTCTCTACGCTGCCGCTGGTCCAGCCCAGTTTCCGGGCCTCAGCCTTGGTGATGTAGTTGTCCGGCAGCTCCCCATACAGATGTATGTACAGCGCAACCTCATCGCGCGTGTTGAAGTGGCCGTCGCGCGCAAGCGATGCCAAGGTGGGGGGGACGGGCGCAGGGCTTGGTGTATGCGCCGGTGCGTTTGTCGAT
>JAGVSV010000084.1 GCA_019137115.1 Bacillota bacterium | reverse complement strand
GGCTTGTCCACAGCGCCAGCCGCTGGCCGTTCAGGTGCGCAACGGCCTGCGGCAGCAGGGCCTCAAACACGCGGACGCCCTTGCCCGTCAGCGGGCGGTCGATATCCGGAAGGCCGGGCGCGCGGTTTTTTGCGTTCGCGTGCCGCACCAGCACGATGCGCGGGTGTTCGCCCTTGTCGCTCAAAACAGCGCGTCCTCAATGTCCCGGCACAATTTGTGGTAGAGCTCCAGGTGCAGTTGCTGCACCTGCGCGGTTTCGGTGGCGTCCACGTTGAGCAGGATGTCGCACAGCTCCCTGATTTTCCCGCCGGTTTCGCCTGTCAGGCCAATGGTTTTCAACCCCATCGCGCGCGCGGTTTTGAGCGCCCGGCGCACATTCTCGGCGTTGCCGGAGGTGGAAATGCCCAGGATCACGTCGCCCGGCTTGCCGTAGGCCATCACCTGCTGGGCGTACACGCTGTGCCCGTCGATGTCGTTGATGACCGCCGCGATCAGCGCGTTGTTGCACGTTAAATCAATCGCCGGAAGCCCGCGCTGCAGATGCGCGGCCCAGGGTTCGCCGATGGCGTCCACCAGGTCCGCCCTGGGCGGGCGCGGCTTGACGAAGCTTTTGACCAGCTCGCCCAAAATGTGCGCACAGTCCGCCGCGCTGCCGCCGTTGCCGCACAGCAGCAGCTTGTGCCCGGTTGCAAACGCGCCCACCAGCGTGTCCAGCGCACGCGCATAGGTGCTTTCGTTCATATGCCCTCCTCCAAACCGTTCCAGGCGGTTGTCAGCGCCGCCACGTCCCCGATGCGGTCGCCCAATTGCGCCGGCACGATGGCCACCGCGTCATACGACAGCGCCAGCGCTTCCTTTTTGATCACGTTCCACATGGTTTCCTCAAACCATTTGCCCGAGCGCGCGTAGATGCTGCCGATCACGATGCGCTCGGGATTGAACAGATCAATGATCACCGCCAAGCCGCGCCCCAGGTACTCCGCGCTGTGGGTCAGCACATCAACCGCGTCCTGGTCGCCCGCTTCGGCCAATTTCACCAGTTCCCGTGCGGACAAATCGCGCCCCATCTGCATGCGCGCCAGTTGCTTGATGCCCCCGCCGGAACAGAACCCCTCAAACGATCCGGCCTTGCCGTAGCCCACCGGCCCGTCCTGCGCCAGGCGCATGTGGCCCACCTCCCCGGCCATGCCGCTGGCGCCCTCGTACAGCCTACCGTTGAGGATCAGCCCCGCGCCCATGCCGGTGCCGAAGGTTAAAAACACCATGTGCTCCACGCCCCGTCCCGCGCCGTAGCGCCATTCGGCCAGCGCGCACGCGTTGGCGTCGTTTTGAAGGTAGGCGGGCACGTGCAGCCGCTGGGTCAGCCATTTTGTGATGGGCACCTCGTCCCAGCCTGGCAGGTTGGGCGGGCTTAGGATCAGCCCCCGCCGGGCGTCCAGTGGGCCGCCGCAACTCACGCCCACCGCCACCGGCTTGGGCGCGCCTTGGGCTTTATCAAGCAGCGCCTCCACCAACGCGTCCCATGCCGGATAGTCGGCGGTGTCCACCTGCCAGCGCCCCAGCGTGTTGCCAGCGCGGTCGCCGACCGCCAGCGCGCACTTGGTGCCGCCGATGTCCAGGCCCCATACCACATCCCCGGTCATTCGTCCCCCTTCGCAAACGCGTCCAGCGCGTCCGCCCAGGTTAGCAGCGTGTCCGTGTCATACGCCGGGAAGCCGGTCAGGTAATGGTTGACATGGCGCGCGCCGTTGGCCGTCCATTCAATCAGATACAGCTGCTGGTCGCTGACGATGTGGAACAGCGTGTCCAGCACCACTTTGCACCCGGCGGGCAGCAGCCGCTCCCCGGTTGCCAGCGTGTCTGCCGTGTCCGCATCGCGCACCGTATAGGCGATGGTCACATCTTTGCGCGTGTCGTTGGCGGCCAGCAGTTGTATGTGCCACCCGCTGGGCTCGTCAAAGAACACCAGCACAGGCGCCTGCGCCCGCCGCACATAATCAAACGCGCGCTTCTTTTCAAAGTAATAGTCCACCACCGCGTCGGAGATCTGCGGCCAGCCGTCCAGCAAATTCCACCAGATGATGCCGCTGCGCCGCCATTTGAGCGCCCGCGCGCGCTCGATAAAAAACTTGAGCGCCTCGCCCTGGGAAATCTGGGACAGCCGCACGAAGGTCTCCAAATCGTCCGGGATGTGCCCGCACAGCAGCTTGACCTGGTTGGCCATCAGCACATTGCGGCCGTTTTTGCTCGGCTCAATGCGGATGTCCTCGGTGCTGTGCATTGCCCACGCGTCGTTGTCATATGGCCACAACTTGTTTTCCGGCAGAAAGCGCGCAAGGGATGCCGCCGCCGGGCACCCGTGGTACCCCGCCTCGCCGATGAAACTGGCGCTGCTCAGGCGGTAGAAATCGTCCTTGTACCAGGCGCGCGGGCCCCAGGTATGCTGCTCGGGCACGTTGGTTGTGTCAAACCCCTCCGGGATTTCCGGGGAGGAGCACAGGTAGAACCGGTACGGGTCGCGCGCCTGCACGATGCGCCGCAGCGTGTCCTGCGCCACGCGGTTCCTGCGGCTGTCGTAGGTGGGGTACATGTAACCCATGTTTTTTAGGTCGACCTCGTTGTCGCTGGCCCACAGCATCAGGCACGCGTGGTTGCGCAGGCGGCGCATCACCTGGCCCATCTCGTCCTCCAGCACCGGCACAAAGTCGTCCGTTTGGGGGTAGTTGGTGTTGCCCATGCTGAAATCCTGCCACACCAAAATGCCCGCGCGGTCGCAGCGGTCATAGAATGCGTCGGCCTCATACACGTTGCCGCCCCAGCAGCGCACGGTGTTGACCCCGGACGCAACCAGCAGGTCAAAGGCGGGGGCCAGCCGCTCCGCGTCCCGGCTGTGGAACGCGTCCAGCGGCACCCAGTTGGTGCCCATCACGAAGATCGGCAACTCGTTGACGTATATCTGAAACTTCTGTTGCCCCGGCGTAAAATCCCGCTCCAACCGCAGGGTGCGCAGGCCGATGAACTCCGTGCGCTCGTCCAGCACCTCGCCGTCTTTCAGCAGCGTCATCGTCACTTCATACAGTGGCTGGTCGCCGTACCCGCGCGGCCACCACAGCAGCGGGTTTTGGATGAACGCCTCGTGGTTGGCGCTGACAAAGTGCGCGGGCAGCGCGTGCTCAAACACGTGGTCGCCGCAGGTGCCCCGCACGCGCACCGTCAGCCCCTGAAGCGTGTCCAGATCGGTCACAAACCGGTAGGCGTACTGCAGCCAGATGCCGCCGTCCTCCAGCTTGGGCGTCGCGTAGTACGTTTCGGTCAGGCGTGTGCGGTTCCTTGCCACCAGCGCGCAGCCTTTCCACAGCCCGGCGGACACCGCGCGCGGGGCAATGTCCCAGCCGAACATGTGCGGCGCCTTGCGGATGTGGCAAATCTCGTTGCGGTGCCCGGTGCCGCGCATCGCCACGGTGTACTGCTTTGCGCGCACGTAATTCATCGTGGAATGGATGTGCAC
>JAGVSV010000126.1 GCA_019137115.1 Bacillota bacterium | reverse complement strand
GTAAGCACGTGTCCATACATCCTACGAAGGAGGTCGCCCCATGATTGACATCAATCTGATCCGCACCCAGCCTGACTTGGTGCGGGAGAATATGCGCAAAAAGTTCCAGGACAATAAACTGGACCTGGTGGACGAGGTGATCGAGCTGGATCGCCTCAACCGCGAGGCAATCCAGCGCGCGGACTATCTGCGCAGCCAGCGCAATGCCCTGAGCAAGCAGATCGGCGGGCTGCTGGCAAAGGGAGAAAAAGAGGAAGCCGGGCGCATCCGCCAGCAGGTCAAGGACATGCAGGACGAGCTGCAGGCGCTGACCGTCAAGGAGGATGAATACGCCTCGGAGATTAAGGAGCGCATGATGCGCATCCCGCAGATCATCGACCCCTCTGTGCCCATTGGCCGCAACGACCAGGAAAACGTGGAGGTGCAGCGATTCGGCGAGCCGGTGGTGCCGGACTTTGAGGTGCCCTATCACATGGACATCATGGAAAAGCTCAACGGCATTGACCTGGACGCCGCGCGCAAGACCAGCGGCAACGGCTTTTATTACCTGAAGGGCGACATCGCGCGGCTGCATTCGGCGATCCTTTCCTATGCGCGGGATTTCATGATCGACCGTGGATTTGTCTACTATGTGCCGCCGTTTTTGATCCGCAGCGAGGTGGTCACCGGGGTGATGAGCTTTGCCGAGATGGAAAACATGATGTACAAAATCGAGGGCGAGGATCTTTATTTGATCGGCACCAGCGAGCACAGCATGATCGGCAAGTTCATCGACACCATCCTGGACGAAAGCGAGCTGCCGCAGGCGCTGACCAGCTATTCCCCCTGCTTCCGCAAGGAGGTGGGCGCCCACGGCATTGAGGAACGCGGCGTGTACCGCGTGCACCAGTTCGAGAAACAGGAAATGATCGTGGTGTGCAAGCCCGAGGACAGCATGATGTGGTACGACCGGCTGTGGCAAAACGCCGTGGATTTCTTTCGGACGCTGGACATCCCGGTGCGTACGCTGGAGTGCTGCTCGGGCGACCTGGCGGACCTCAAGGTCAAAAGCTGTGACGTGGAGGGCTGGTCGCCCCGTCAGCAGAAGTATTTTGAGGTGGGCAGCTGCTCGAACCTGGGCGACGCCCAGGCGCGCAGGCTGGCCATCCGCTACCGTGACCAGGACAACCGCAAGTTTTTCCCGCACACGCTCAACAACACGGTGGTCGCTCCCCCGCGCATGCTGATCGTTTATCTGGAGAACAATTTGAACGCCGACGGCACCGTGCGCATCCCGGAGGCGCTGCGCCCCTACATGGGCGGAAAAGCGCAGATTGGGTGAGCGCTCCTAAACGATAACCAGATAACAGGATCATATAGACGAAAGCGTACCTGCCGGGCAGACAGGAGCGGCCATGAACATTTTGCTGGTCAGCGCATACTCTCCGCCCATGGCGGGCGGCATTCCCACGCTGCTCAACACCCTGATCCCCGCCATGGATGCGTATGGCGTGACGTTTTATGTGCTGACGGCGACCGATCAACCCACGTCCTATCCGCACTGCGTTTTCCCAATGCTTCCGCCTACCGGGCCGTGCGGGCGCTGACGCAGACCTATCAGGAGTTGCCCTATACGCATTGGACGGAACACAAGGCCGCCATTGACCAGGCTGCGCAGGCGCTGGCCGTTGAGATTGCGCACCGCAACATCGGCCTGATTTTTTGCCACACCGAAACGTACGCATCATCCCTGCTGACGCAACGGCTGGGCATCCCCTGCGTGCCGGTGATCCATGGCGTTTTCCCGCCCGAGGAGGAGTTGCTTGCAGGCGGGCAGACCGTGGTGAGGCACTACCAGGACATCCGCACGGGCATTGCGCAGATGGATTGCCCCACGGTCTATGTGAGCCAGTACACGTAAACCTGGTGGTCACAATACGCCCTGACCACAAACGCCACGCAGATCATCTACAACCCGCTTGATTTTTCCCTCTTTCGCCCGCAGGACGCGGACGCCTGCCGCGCCATGCGGCTGGCGTTGCGGTACAGCATCTGCCGCTGGAGCCCCGGTCGGTGTCGATGCTGCCGCTTTTTACCTAGGTGTTCATGTAGGCATATGCGGCGTTGTCGCCGGCCGGGTAGAAGATCATGTCCAGCGCCATGGCGAGCATAGCATAGGTGATCATGTCCGGCAGGCTGCGCCCCAACAGCGCTGGGTTCTGGGCGTGCAGCGCTCCACAGGCAGCGTGCGCCGTACATGGCCAGGCATCCGTACAGGATGCGCACCACAAACTCAAACCGGTACAGCCTGAGCGAGCTCATCTGCTGGCGCAGAAAGGCGCGGTAGCACCTCATGGCATGCGCCCTTTATGGGTGTACAGGTTGCGGATGATTTCCTCAATGTCCGCTACCTGGATGGTGATGTCCCGGATGGTTGCCGGTCAGCAGCACGGTCACACCGCACTGCTGGTTGATGTCCAGGATGAACTGGCGTAGGCGCTCCTTCGCCACCACGTCCACGCCGATGGTGGGCTCATCCAGGAACACCACCTGCGGGTTGTGCAGCAGCGCCGCCGCCAGGTCGGCCTTGACGCGCTGGCCCAGGCTCAGCTGGCGGACGGGCCGTTTGAGGAATCCGCCATTTCCAGCATGTCCACATAGGTGCGCAGGTTTTCCTGGTAGAGCGCGTCCGGGATTTCGTACATTTCCTTGAGCAGCGCAAAGCTGTCCATCACCGGCACGTCCCACCACAGGGAGGTCTTCTGCCCGAACACCACGCCGATGTTCCGCGCGTGCTCCCGGCGCTGTTGGTGGGGCACCAGGCCGTCCACCCGGATGTCGCCAGCGGTGGGCGTCAGAATGCCGGACAGCATTTTGATGGTGGTGGATTTGCCCGCGCCGTTGGGGCCGATGTACCCGACCATCTCGCCGCTGCCGATGTCAAAGCTTATATCGTTGACAGCGATCTTCTCATCATAGGCGCGCTGCCACAGCGAGCGCAGCGCCGCGAACCGTCCGTCCGGACGGCGGAGAATCCGATAGATTTTGGTTACGTTCTGTACGGTGATCATACAACCTCGCGCGCGCAGGCAGATGCTGTGGCAGCGTCACCCTACCACAGGCGGCCCGGCGGCTCAACATGCGCTTATACGGCCGACCGCATCACGCGCTCGGCCGCGCGGTCAAAGGCATCGGAGATGCCCTGCCTGGTTTCGTCCCGGCAGGACACCTCCATCAGCGCGTGAATCTGCCGTCCGTCAAAGGACGCCTTGAGGTGCCGCTCAAAATAGGCATCCCAGCTTTCACCTTCATCGCGGCGCAGCGCGCCCTGGTAGAGGCGGCCGCTGGCGGCACAGTCGCGGAGCACGGCCAGAATATCATGCTTTTCGGGGTTGCCGAAGTTGAGGCCATGGCACAGCGGCTCGGCCATCACGGCTTTGTACAGGTGATCGTTGCGCCCGCAGTAATGGACATAGCCGCCCCCGGCGTGGGACAGCAGCCGCCGCAGCGCCGGCGTTACATAGGTTGCGATGTGCTCGGCGCTCAGCAGCG
>JAGVSV010000022.1 GCA_019137115.1 Bacillota bacterium | reverse complement strand
AGCCGCCCCGCGCGACCTGGCGCCGGACGAGATCCGCAACAAGGTGCGCCGCGTGTACGCCGAAACCCTGGCCGTGGCGCCGGAAACCATCGACGATGACGCGCACTTCATCACCGACCTGGGCGGCGACAGCCTTCAAGTGCTCAGCGTGTCGCTGAAAGTCGAGGAATTGTTCGGCGTGCTGATCCCGGTAGAGGAGTACGGCCTGTGCACCACCGTCAATGACTTGAGCCACCTGCTGGAAGGGCGCCTGAACAACGAAGCGCCGATCACAGCGCGCGAGCCGCAGGCCATTTCCGGCCCCGTCACCCGCTTTGAGGACAGCGAGGAATACAAGGCCTTTGGCGCGAGCCGCAGGCCATTTCCGGCCCCGTCACCCGCTTTGAGGACAGCGAGGAATACAAGGCCTTTGCCGCTCGGGAGGAGGCGCTGCTCTCCCACGGCATGGAAAACCCCTATTTCGTGGCGCACGACTCCCCGCTGACCGACACCAGCGTGATGGACGGGCAACGGGTATTGAACTTCGGCAGCTACAACTATGTGGCGATGTCCGGCCGCCCCGAGGTGATGGACGCCGCCAAGGCCGCCATTGACAAGTATGGCACCAGCGCCAGCGGCAGCCGCCTGCTAGCCGGCGAAAAATCCATCTACCAGGACCTGGAGAGCGAGATCGCCGCCTGGAAGGGCACCGAGGCCGCGCTGGTGCTGGTGGGCGGCCACTCCACCAACGTGACGTTTGTGGGCAATTTCTGCGGCAAAAACGACCTGATCGTGTATGACGCGCTGGCGCACAACAGCATCGACCAGGGCTGCCGGTTGAGCGAAGCCACCGTCAAGCCCTTCCCGCACGATGACCCCGAAGCGCTGGAAAGCATCCTGCGCACCCAGCGCAGCAAGTTTGAGAAAGTGCTGATCATCATCGAGGGCGCGTACAGTATGGACGGCGACATCGCCAATGTGCCGGCGTTTGTGGCGCTTAAAAAGAAATACGGCTGCTTCCTGATGGTGGACGAGGCGCACAGCGCCTGCGTGATCGGCAAAACCGGCGGCGGCGTGGACGAATACTTTGGTCTTAACAAGGGCGATGTGGACATCCACATGGGCACGCTGTCCAAGGGCCTGGGCACCTGCGGAGGGTACCTGGCCGGCAGCGCCAACCTGATCAACTACCTGCGCTACAACCTGCCCGGCTTTGTGTTCTCGGTGGGCATTTCCCCGCCGCTGGCCGCGGCCACGCTCAAGGCCATCCAGCTGCTGCGGAAGGATCCGGCCATCATGGAAGCGCTGCACAACAACATCGACGCCTTCATGGAGGAGGCGCACAAGCGCAACCTCAACACCTGCCTGGCGGGGCACACCGCGATCATCCCCATACTGGTGGGCAGCGATGAAAATGCCTTTCTGCTGAGCAACATGCTGCGCCACAAGGGCGTGTTCGTGCCCCCGGCGGTTTTCCCTGCCGTGCCTCGGGGCAAGGCGCGCCTGCGGTTCTGCGTGGTGTCCGCCCACCACCGGGAGCAGATCGTGGAAGCGCTGGACAAGCTGCTGGAAGCGGCACAGGAAGCCGGTATCCAGCTGCCAGCGACCGAATAAAGCGAAACAGATCGCATAACAAAAGGGCGCCCCGTATCCGAAACGCGCGGGCGCCCTTTTTGTGACGCCGGGTGTCAGGCTCCGGCGGTAAAGTGGTACGCGCCGCTCTCCAATATCACGCGCACCTCGTCCCGGACGGGGTCTTCGCAAACGATCATGTTGCCCCGTACCGCCTGTCCATCCTCTGTAAGGATGCCCAGCGTGTCCTGTCCCCGCCATGCGCGCGGCAGCAACAGTTCACCCGTGCAGGACACCGGCACCTGCACCTGAACGGCAAAGCCTCCGTCCCGCCTTTCCCAGGCGATCGCCACCCTGCCGCGCACGGTGCGGATGTGCGCCCGCGCGCTGAGCAGCGTGCCGTTCAGCATGGGCCGGAAGAGGGTTTTCTCATACGCCACGGTATCGGGCGATGGCGTGATGCCCGCCACATACCGGTAAAAGAACTCCGACACGCTGCTGAACATGTGGTGGTTGCGCGAGCCCAGGCCGTTCCAGCACTCCCACAGCGTGGTAGCGCCGCGGTTGATCCAGTCCGCCATGCTCGGGTAGGTGGGCGCGGTCAGCAAATCCAGCCCCAGCTGCGCCAGCCCGTGCTCGCCCAGCGCCGTCAGCACCGCCCGCATGCCCAGAATGCCCAGGTCGAGCCGGTCGCCGTCCAGTCTGATCTGCTCCTTGAGTGCTTCCAGCAGGCGCGGGACTTCGTCGGAATCCGCCAGCCCAAAGGCGATCATGATGCCCAGCGCCGTCTGGCACTGGCCCTCGATCCTGCCGGTTGCTTCGTCATAGAACCGCGCCCGGAACGCGTTGCGGATATTGAGTGCGTGGGCGGCGCAGCGCGCCGCGTCCTCCGTTTTGCCCAGCACGCGCGCCGACGCCGCCAGGTCCATTACGCTTTGATAGTAGTACGCCGTGTCCGACAGCGGCACGGGACACTTGAAGCTGGCCATGTTCACCGAGATCGCCGGCCCCTCAAAGGGCGCGCACCAGTCGCCCAGGCCGAAATCCAGGATGTGATCGACCGCCATCGTGTCCAGGTAGGACACGTACCTTTGGTGCGCGTCATAGTTGTCGCGCAATGTCCGCACATCCCCGCACTGCCGGTACAGGTGCTGGGGGATCACGTGCATGGGCTGGCTCCAGTCCGGCCCGTTGGCAAAGGTAAAGCCCCAGCCGGTGGTGGGCACGATGCACGGCAGCATGCCCGAGGGCAGCTGCGCCTCGCGCAGGTCGCGCATGTATTTGTTGAGGAACGCCTGGCTTTCAAAGTTGAGCAGCATCTGCCCGGAGGACACCCCGGTATCGCCCGTCCAGGAGATTTTCTCGCGCGCGGTGTCGGCGTTGATCAGGCCAAAGCACATCGAGCGCACGGAATTGAGGGTGATCTCCTGGATGCAGGTCACCATCGGGTCGCGGGCTTCAAACGCGCCGCGGTCGGCAAAATCATTGCACAGCGACCAGACCTCCACGTCGTTTACATCGGGTTCCCCGTCGGCGCCGGAGATCTCCAGGTAGCGGAACCCGTGGTGCGCAAAGCGCGTGTGCCAGGTTTCGGGCGCATCGCCGCGCTTTATATACGTGTCGGTCTGGAAGGCATGGTTTTTGATGAACCCGGACAGGCTGACCATGTCGATGGTGTTGTCGTCTTTGATCAGATCGCTGTAGCGGATCGTATAGCTGTCGCCCGCCTTGCCCCGAAAGGTGATGCTGCAGATGCCGGACTGCAAGACCCCTGCGTCCAGCACCCAGCCGGTGGGCGTGCGCCATTTGGCGATCGGCGTGCGCTTGCGGATCACGCGGATGGGCTCGATCTCCATCGCGCGCAGCACCCCGCCCGGCGCGCGCGTGCGCATGGCATTTCCCCAAGTGTCGTACGCAGTTTCGTCGAACCCCGGCTTGTCCCAGCCCGGCTGCTCCAGCCGCGCGTCATAGGTTTCGCCGTGCCGCAGGCCGTTGAACACAATCGGCCCGGTGGAGCTGCGCCAGGTATCGTCCGAGGCAACCACCTGCCTGCTGCCGTCTAAATACGTCACATGCAATTCGCACAGCAGTTTGGGCACATCGCGCCAGATGGCCTTGGCGGTCTGCCACGGATCGTCGGTGAAGCAGTTGTAGAACCCGTTGCCCAGCGCGACGCCCAATGCGTTCTCGCCTACGGACAGCTTATCCGTCACGTCAAACACCCGGTACTGCACCTGTTGGTGGTAAGCGGTAAACGGCGTGGACAAGAAATCATCGCCCACCTTGCTGCCATTGATCGTGGCCTCGAAATACCCCAGCCCCACGATGACCAGCAGCGCGCG
>JAGVSV010000300.1 GCA_019137115.1 Bacillota bacterium | reverse complement strand
ATGATGGGCATGCTGTTTGCCGCCGTCGCCGGCATCATGGTGTTCATCTCCTTGGACAAGCTGCTGCCCGGCGCGCAGGTATATGGCGAGCACCATCTGTCCATGTACGGCCTGGTTGCTGGCATGGCGGTGATGGCGTTGAGCCTTTGGCTGTTCATGTAGCATTCTGCATCCCGGCAGGGATTTGGCTTTCCGGCGTCGAATATTGTCTATTCGGCGCTTTTTTGTATGGAGGTTCTTGATGATTACCAGGGCATCCCTTCAGGAGGCCGCTTCCCCCAAGGAATGGGAAGCAGGCACACGGCTGGCCACGCCTGCCCGGATGCGGCTGCTGCGCTCCCAGCATGACTGGGCGCTGTATATGCTGGCGGACGCCCCGCACTGGCAGGTCACGCTGCGCGTGCCGGACGGTTCCGGCTGTGAGTGCGGCAAGGAAAATTGCCAGCATCTGGTGGGCGCGGTGCTGCTGGCCGAGCGCACCGGCGTGCTGGGGGAGCTGATGCGCGGGCAGGACATGCTGTCGTCGGATGCCATGTTTTCCGCCATGGAAAGCGTGATGCCCGCCAAGGCGTCGCTGAAGTTGGAGGCTACGCTGGTCGGCAGCGCGCGCCACTTATCCATCCGGCTGCGCACCGGCGAAAGCCGTTTGTACGTGGTGCGCAATATCCCTGCTTTCCTGCGCGCCCTGCGCCAGGGGGAGCCGGTCGGGTTTGGCCGGCATTTTACGCTGGATCCCAACCAGGTGCGCTACAGCGAGGAGCAGACGGCGCTGCTGGATACGCTGTCCCGGCACTGTGACGCGATGGCATATGCCGGCAAGCCGCTCACGGACAATGACGCGCGGCAGATGCAGCTGCCCGACCATGTTGTGGGGCCTGTGCTCCAGGCGTTGGCCCATCTGCCGTTCACGCTGGAGCTAAACGGGCGGCAAACCCGGCAGCACGGCATCGGGCGCTACCCGCTGCCGGTGGTGTTCCAGGTGGACGGCAACCCGGCTTCCCTGCAGGTCACCGCGCAGTGGGCGGGTGCGTTTGAAGCAGTGGGCCCCGATGGGGACTACGCGCTGGTGGACGGGCAGCTGGTGTCCCTGTCCGTCCAGGAGCGGCGGCTGATGGCGCTGCTCAACGCCTTTCGCACCGGGCAGACCGCCACGTTTGTGTTTGGCCGCGCCCACGTGCCGCGTGTGATGGCGGAATTGCTGCCCAGCCTGATGCGCGAGCATGCGGTGGACATCCAGCCCGGCTTGCGCAAGCAGATGATCCGCCTGCCGCTGACCGCGCGCGTCTATTTGGACGCCGACCGGCAGGAGATCATCGCCAGGGTGGTGTTCGTATACGGCGAGCACCAGACCGATCCGTTCACCCTCAAAGAGGATATCCCGCCGCTGCTGATGCGCGACGCGCTGGGCGAGCGCCGAGTGATGGACGCGCTGGCAACCGCCGGTTTCCGCGTGCTGCGCGGGCACATCCACATGGATGGGGATGACGACATCTTTGCGTTTATCACCAACGGCGTCACTGAACTTAGCCGCCTGTCTGAGGTGTTCATGTCCCAGGCGTTCCGCAAGCTGGAGCCCAGGGCCATCCGGCTGTCCGGCGCGCTGCGCAGCAGCAACGGACGGATCTCGCTGGATTTGTTTGACGACGGCACGCCGGTGGAAGAGCTGCTGCCGCTGCTGGAAGCCATCCGCGAAGGCAAACGGTACTTCCGTTACCGCGAAGGCACGTTTGTGTACCTGGAAGGCATGGAAGGCTGGCAGGACCTGGCGCGCGCCGTCGCCGAGGCCACCATGCAACAGCCCGACACGCGCGACCTGAAAGGCTTCCACGCGGCGTATCTAAGCGCGCTGGCGCAGGCAAACGCCCTGCCCGTAGACGTGGACGAGCAGACGACCCTGGGCGCCAGGCCGCATCTGGACAGCATCGAAAGCCCGGTCAAGGGGCTGCACCCGTACCAGATCGACGGCTTCCGCTGGCTGTGCGCGCTGCATGAGCTCAACATGGGCGGGATTCTGGCCGACGAAATGGGCCTGGGAAAAACCGTGCAGACCATCGCCGCCATCGGCCATGCCGTGCGCACCGACAGGCAGTGCATGCCCTCGCTGGTGGTGGTGCCCACCACGCTGATCTACAACTGGGTCAATGAGTTCACGCGCTTTGCGCCCACCCTCAAGGTCACCCCGGTGGTTGGAAACCCCCAGGAACGGGAAGCCATGCTGGCGGACGCCACCAGACTGAACAAAACCGACGTGCTGCTGACCAGCTACCCGCTGCTACGGCAGGATATTGACCAGCTGGCGGCGATCCCCTTCCGGTTCGTGGTGCTGGATGAGGCGCAGAACATCAAGAACATGGACAGCGTGGGCGCCCGAGCCGCCAAGCGCCTGAACGCGCGCACGCGGCTGGCGCTGTCCGGCACGCCCATGGAAAACAGCATTGGCGAGCTGTGGTCGCTGTTTGATTTCGTGCTGCCCGGCTATCTGCCGCCGCTGCACGCGTTTTTGAAGCGCTATGACCAGGGCCGGGACGCCGAGGATCTGCTGATGCGCATCCGGCCGTTCATGATGCGCAGGCTCAAAAAGGACGTCATGGCGCAGCTGCCGCCCAAGATCGAAACCACGCTGACGGTGGACATGCCGCCCGAACAGCGCAAGGTGTACAGCGCGGCGCTGCTGCAGCGGCGGCTGCACCTGATGGATCTGCTCAAAGATCGGGGACTTAACCGCAGCCGCGTGCAGGTGCTGGCGCTGATCACCCAGCTGCGGCAGATTTGCTGTCATCCGGCGCTGGTGATGAGCAACTATTCCGGGGCGTCCGGCAAGCTGGACGTGCTGATGGACATATTGCCCCAGATGCTGCTGGATGGGCACCGGATCCTGATTTTTTCGCAGTTTACCTCCATGCTGGCGCTGATCCGGCAGCGCCTGACGCAGGAAGGCATCGCGCACCTGTACCTGGACGGCGACACGCCGGCCAAGGAACGGCAGGCGCTGTCCCAGCGGTTTAACGCTCAGGGGACGGAGGCTGTGTTTTTGATCTCGCTCAAGGCGGGCGGCACCGGTTTGAACCTGACGGCGGCGGACACCGTGATCCATTATGACCCGTGGTGGAACCCGGCCGCCGAGGACCAGGCCGCCGACCGCGCGCACCGCCTGGGGCAGGACAAGACCGTGCAGGTACTCAAGCTGGTCATGCATGATTCCATCGAGGAGCAGGTCGTCAGCATGGGCCGACGCAAGCGTCGGTTGTTTGACCTGCTGATCACCCCGGGCGAACAGATGCCCGACAAGCTGACCGAACAGGACATCCTGGCACTGTTCGGGCAGGGATAGGAACAAACCGTTGGCAAACCCTTGACGATGCGCGGTGCGCTTGATATGATGGCGCCATTGAAATTCGTTGGAGGGACATCGCATATGAAACATCGTCTTGCCATCATTGGTTACGGCGGCATGGGCAGCTGGCACCACCGCAACCTGGCCGAGCGCGTGCCGTCCATTGAGGTGGTCGGCGCCTATGACGTGCGCCAGGAGGCGCTGGACAAAGCCGTCGAGGCT